>CAYSPQ010000234.1:0-3220 GCA_964432965.1 uncultured Desulfohalobiaceae bacterium | reverse complement strand
GCCCTCCTCCATATATTCCTGCAGGGTGTGAGCCAAGGTCTGTCCTTGCTCCGGCGCGTCGCGGCCGACGGCTTGAGAAGCGGCAACTATGGACAGAAGCAGCAGCCCGGACAAAGCTGTCAAAAGAACAGCCACGTCTCTTTTTCCGGGAAGTCTCAGGCTTGGCATAAGGCCTACCTCACTGAATTGTGGTTGGGATTGAATCTGCTCCAACTTTCTTACACTTGCATTTCACACTGTTCAGGGGATGAAATCAAGACCCGCTGCGTGAAAAAAGCGTGAAATCACAAGGGTGGAAAGAGGCGGGGCTAGGCCCCGCTGCCGTAGAGGAGGGCGGCGAAGGTCAGGCTGCGGGAGCGGGTCCGCAGTTGCAGGTTGTTGCGGCCGGCCAGGCGCTCGGCAATGCTCAGGCCCACTCCGCTGCCCTTGGCCGGGGCCTCGCCCGTGTCGTTGTGCAGGAAGAGGTAGGGATTTCCGTTCATTTTGCCGCTGCGCAGGTAAACCCGGGACCCGGAGTAGCGGGCGGCGTTCTCCAGCAGGAGAAAGACCGCTGTCTCCACTTCCTGCCGGGAGCCCCGCACCGGAGCGCTCTGCACCCGGAGCTTGATTTTACCCTCCAGCTCGGGGCGGAGCTGCTCCAGGACCGTGCGGGCCAAGTGGCCGAGATCCAGGTCCTCCTCCTCCGCCTCCTCGAAGGGGTAGTCCCGGATCACCCGCAGGATATGGCTCAGATCCCTTTCCAGAAAGGAGGAGGCGTTCTCCAGCCTGTCCAGGCTCCTGCGGCTGTTCGTCTCCCGCAGAAGCTGCAGGTCCACGCGCTGGGCTGCCAGGAAGTTGCCCAGCTTGTGCGAGACCGCCTGCAGGAGCAGGTTCTGGAACCTGCCGGTTTCCTCCTTGAACCTCAGGTAGCGCTGCAGGAGCTGGTAGAACACGTAGGAGACCACCAGCACCAGGATCAGTTCCCAGAGGATAAGCTGATACAGGAAAAAGGCCAGCTCTTCGCGGAGGGAGTCCCATTCCCGGAGGGTGGAGAGGTAGTACACCGCCACGATGGCCACGTTGAGCAGAAGAAGGCCCAGGAAAAAGACCAGGGCGAACTGCAACACGATTCTGTGCTCGCCTTTCAGGCGCTTGATGCCTATATCCTCCGCTTGTGGCTCATTGATCAGCGAACGCTCCGCTTGCAGACAGGCCCTGAAGGAACCCGGATCAGAGCTTCAGCCTGTACCCCCTGCCCTTGTAGGTCTCTATGCTGCCTTCGGGGAATATCTTGCGCAGCTCCCCGATATAGTGGCGGATAACGTCGTCCGTGACCACCGCGTCCGACCAGACGCTATCCAGGATCTCCTCCTTGCTCACCACGCTGCCGCTGTTCTGCAGCAGCAGGCTCAACAGATCCCAGCCCCGGCTGGAGAGAGGGATCTCCTGCCCGTTTCTGTGCACCAGGCGCGACTCCAGGTCGATCTCCACCTCCCCGCAAGTGAAGGTGCTCGCCCGGGGCTCCCTTCGGCAGAGGGCCTGCAGACGCAGGGCAAGCTCGAAGGGCTCGAAGGGCTTGGTCAGGTAGTCGTCCGCCCCGCCCTCGAAGCAGACCTGCTTGTCCTCCAGGCCAGTCTTGGCGGTTAGCACCAGCACGGGAAGCCTGGGCTCCTGCTCGCGGATGCGGCGCAGGATCTCCTCCCCGGGGATCTCGTTCAGGATGAGATCCAGGACCACTGCGTGGAACTCCAGCAGGGAGACCTCCTCCAGCAGGCGCTCGTCACTCAGCCAGGTAACCGCGTATCCCCGTGAGGTGAGATACTCATCCAGGCCGCCTCCCAGGGAGAGGTCGTCCTCCACGAGCAGGATGTTGCGGGGGTAATCCATGCACCCTCCATTCCGGACACGGCAGCTCCCGGATCAGAAGCCGGGCTATTCCGGCGGTTTGACCAGAGATCCCTTTCCGGATAGCATACATTAACATTCCAAACAACATGGGACCTGCAAGAGAATGTAAACCGTCAAGACGCAAAGGTCGCGGAGAAGCCTCAAATAACTTACCCATAACTTATAACTGACAACTGATAACCGACAACTGACAACTGATAACTGACAACCCCCCGGAGGAACTGCATGCCCAAACTGTGCGTAAATGTGGACCATATCGCCACCATCCGGCAGGCAAGGCTGGCCAGGGAGCCGGACCCGGTGCATGCCGCCTTCCTGGCCGAGCTGGGCGGAGCGGATGGAATTATCGTTCACTTGCGCGAGGATCGCCGTCATATTAATGACCGGGACGTGGACATGCTGCGGGAGACGGTGAGCACCGGACTGCACCTGGAGATGGCTGCCACGCAGGAAATGCGGGACATAGCCCTGCACGCCGAGCCGCACATGATCTGTTTGGTGCCGGAAAAACGGCAGGAGCTAACCACCGAGGGCGGCCTGGATCTTTTGAATCGGGAGCAGGAGCTGCAGGACTTCCTTGCCGACTTCCGGGAGCAGGGAATCCTCACCAGCCTGTTCATCGACCCGGAGCAGGAGCAGATCAGGGCGGCCCGCGAGGCCGGCGCGGACTACGTGGAGCTGCATACCGGAGCCTTTGCCGACGCCGGGGACGCAAGCAGCAGACAGCAGGAGCTGGAGCGTCTTTTCAACGGAATACAGATGGGGCGGGAGATGGGGCTTTGCATCAACCTGGGGCACGGCCTGGACTATACCAATGTTCAGGCCTTTTCCTCCACTCCGGGCATTCGGGAATACTCCATAGGCCACAGCATAGTGGCCCGGGCTGCCCTGGTGGGCATGGAGAAGGCGGTGCGGCAGATGCGGGAGATCCTCAGCCGCTTCCCGGATTGAGCAGCACGGCCAAGGCGGGGCTGAAACAAAGAAGGGGAGCATTGCCCCCTGTCCCCCACAAGATGCGCCTGCAAAAAGTCTTTTTTGCAGGCGCAGATGACAGAAGACAGAGGACGGATGACAAAAAAATCAATAAGTTATGATCATGCTTCTGAAAAGTAAAGTCCACATTTCAATTTTTTGCAGATGCATCTTTTAAAGGGCAATTCTGTTGTGTATCTTCAAAAAATTCGGAAAGTGTCTGCCGACACATCCAGGCACAATAACTCGCTCGGCCTCTGGGGGATCATTCTTACCTATATGGCCTAGCAGGGCGTTGAAAATCTCCCAATTGCTGCGTTGCTTCAAAAAGTTCAAACTCTTACGTAGGCTAGCTCGTCCG
>CAYSPQ010000233.1:0-3621 GCA_964432965.1 uncultured Desulfohalobiaceae bacterium | reverse complement strand
ACGCATAGAAACTCCTGGCCGCATTGCTGGCACCAGTTGGGGAGATCCTCCAAGGCCTGGTCGTAATCAGTCTGTACCTCCAGCACCTGCCCCTTTTTCATGCATTTCATCTTGTCTCCCGGCTCCAGAAGATGCATGGGGCACATGCGGCAAACCAGATCCAGGACCTCGTCCGCAGTCATGTTTTCCACGAATTTCATTGTCACCTCCTAAGGCCTTGCCTGCTGTTTCTTGGTTGACCAAATCCAGGGTGCTGCTTTTGCTGAGAAAGCTCCGCTCCGGCCACAGATGCAAGCTGCCGGACACTGCACCGCTTGCCGGCAGTCGCAGGTTGAAACGCAGCCTTCCAAAATCCCGGCCTTGATTTGCCAGAACCACATCTGAATAAAGGCCCTACTTGCAATCCAGTCTCATGCCAGATCCCGCTTTTTCTGCTCGAACTCTTCCCGGTCTATTTCACCCCGGGCATAGCGCTCCTTCAGAATCTCCATCCATCTGCCTGAGGAATCGCCTTTTAAATCTTCCTGTTTCGCTGTCCTATTGCCTTGCGCCAGCCATTTGATCAAAAAGACTAGAGCCACCAGGAGCAGGATCCAAAAAAGAAGATGAAAGGCCATGCCCAACCAGCCCCACCCGCCCATCATAGTTCCCCAGGGATGCATGTATTCGCCGCCAGGGCCCGACCCGACCTGCGCAAAAGCCGTGCCCGGAGCCATGGTCAAGGCAAAGACACCCACAAGCGGAGCAATGATCCAATCCATATATTTCATTCCCTCACCTCCAGAACCTTGCTGATTTGCCCAACAGTACTCTAAGTTGAACAACGCTTTATAAGATCAAGTTATACATACAAGGATTGTGCCAAGATCAAACCTTACCTACTTTGCATGTTATAATACCACCATGTGGCATAAACAGTCAACTGAGCATGTCGGCTTAAGCCCTGAATAAGCGAAAGCTGCTCAAAAACAGTCCATGATCTCCTTGACCGTCCACCGGAGCCTCTTGCGCTCTTGACCTGTCCCAAAACTGTGACAGACACAGGTGTCCCATTTTTCAGCCCACCTCAGCCGAGCAAGCAGATGGAGCTTCTCCTGGCGTAATCCTTCACGGGGTATTTTGGTATTTTGAACCCTATTTACCGAAGGTTCTGTTGATTTTTCTTCGCTCGGCACGTGGGGGAAACCCGGCACTCACTTTTTTTGTATTCGGCAAGACAAAATCAAACATAGATAAAGTGAGTGCCAGGTGGGGGCAGGGAGGCCCCCACGCGCCGAGCGTTAGAAAATCCAGAACCGGAGGTAGGAAGTAAAAAAATGCGCTGTAAAGGGTTACGACTTAGCCAACTCTGCTGTGGCAGGCAGGTTACGGCAATAGGCCCAAGCCCGTGCGCTGCTTGGAGCGGGGCTTGCGAAGCTCAGGGCTGGACAAATAGGAAGCGGCGCACTCCACCGCTTGGAAGGCGCTGGAAATACACATTCCCGCCCCGCACTTGAATCGCGTCCAGTCCGCATGAGCCAGTATGGAGCCGGCAACGAACAAGCCGCGACACAAGGGACGTTTCAGTTGGTCCACAGGGCGAAAACAGGAGTCCGTCTCAAGGCCGGCCCAATCGGCGCCGTGCCCAGCCGGGTCAAAGAGTTCCGGGCTGTGCCACTCGCTGCGGCTTTTCGGCTGTGCCACGGGCAGATCGAACAGCGGCTCCAGGATTTTCTCTCGCCCCCCTTGCAGCCCCTGGGCCAGGAAACGGCCGCTGGCCAGAATAACTGCGGAGGAACGAAGCAGCCTCTGCTCCACCCCGTCCTCCACCTCCAGCCGAAAATCGCCGTCCACTTGCTCTCTCGCCCGATGTATTCGGCCCGGAACCAGAAAACGGATCCGTTCTCCGGGCAGGAAATAGCTGCGAAAGGCCTCCCCTATCCTGGTTCCGGGCACTGTGTTGGGCATTGTGGGGACCTCGAAGACAGGGGCGCCGATCATATCCTGCAGCTTCTCCATGATCCTGTCCGGCTGATGCACACCCAGAACTGCCGGGAATCCAGCCACTTCTGAAGGTTTAAGGCGACTGGCCACGGAGCTGGCCACTTCCCGCAGGACCTGCCCATTCTCCAGACTATAGGCCAGAAGGAGAGGAGGGGCTTCGCGGCTCAGGCCGAAACCCGGAACACAGATACAGTCGCTTCGCGCTTTTGGCCAGGAACCGGCCAGGGAAGAGGCCATACCTTCCGCGTCGAAATCCTTCATCCCCTCGATATCCAGCAGCAGACAGGGACGGCCTTGGTGAAAGGCCTCGATTCCAGTCCACATCGTGTGCGGCACCCTGTAGGCGGGTCTAACAGTCCCGAGCTGAGTTGGAACAAGGACATTGCTCTCCCTGAAGCCTTTATACCCCAGACCCTGCCCGGCCAGCACTTCACAGAACCGCTCCAGGGCATAGGCTATTTTCCCTGCTTCCACCTTATTAAGGGGATGCCGTGGGAAGCGGGTCTCCAGTTCCTGTAGAGCCTGCCAGGGATTTCCGCGGAAGCCTTCTCCGGGAAAAGCGCCCAGCAGGTCCAGCAGGCCGCTGGAGAAGCCGGTTGCTCCCATCCGCCCAACAAGAGAGACCGAGAACCCCCTGTCGGCTGCAAAGCACGCCGAGGCCAGCCCGGCCATTCCGCTGCCCACCACGGTGAGGTCGGTATGAAGCTCGTGCTCCTGCATCATCTTAAGACCCGATTCTCGGGCATCTCCAGGCTGAAAAACCCGCTGTGCATGCTATTGGCCAGCTCTGCCTGGGACAGCTGAGTTCCCCAGAGCACGGGCCGCACCCCCTTCCAGCGCTCCTGCAGGAATTTTCTGATTTTTCCAGCCTGCTTCGCCTTGTCCTCTGGGCCGAAGGCATGCTTAGGCACCCTGAGGCTGCAAAAGGTTCCCTGGCACGGACCCTTGCCCATTCTGGTCCTCAGCCGAATCTCGGTCAGGTTCAGCCCGGATTCCTTACCGGAGAGGCTTCCCGCCAATTCGGCAAACACGCTTTGGGGCACCATCTCGCACTCGCATAGCAGCGGACTTGCCGTCCGGCCCCCTCGGGGCTCCCTCCCCTGCTCCAGCCACTTACCATCCCTGGAACGCGGCAGGGGCTCAAGATGAGTCCTGCAATCAGCGGAGAGGTCAAGGCGGGAGCAAATCATATCCGCGCATTTTTGGGCCATCAAGCGAAAGGTGGTCAGCTTGCCTCCGGTCAGGGAAAGCAGATTTTCCACCCCTTCCTCGCGGTGATCAAGCAGGACAAAGCTCCTGCCTGCGGAGCGTTCCCCTCCGGCTACTCCGCGACCGGCATATATGGGCCTAACTCCGGCATATGCCCGAATGAACCTGGCTTTCTCCAAGGTGGGCAGCATAGTGGAACCTTCCCGGAGCAGGGTGTCCACTTCCTTCACTGTGGGGGCAGCAGCATCCGGATGCGACAAGTTGACCGAGGTGGTGCCCAATATGGAAACATGACCTCCCGGAACCAGTATATCCCCATCTCCGGGATAGCGGAGACGATTGATCACCTTCCGGGTTATCCTGGAGTCAGTCACAGCCAGGGTGCCCTGGGAATAGAGATAGTCAATGGAAATAATAACTTAAAGGATA
>CAYSPQ010000232.1:0-3640 GCA_964432965.1 uncultured Desulfohalobiaceae bacterium | reverse complement strand
ACAGATGGTACTCGGCTAATGATCTGCACGAGTGCTTATGTGAGGTAGATGAGATCTATGCGAATGACTATAGCAGTTCACAGAGTTTAGCCAAAAGATTACCTCACGTAAAGTCAGAACTCTCTAACCTAGTGGGATTAAGACAGAGATACAACAAAAAGGACGGGAGAAATGAATATAGATTTTCCAAAAAAGACGAAGACGAGGATGATGAATCAAAGCAATCATCTTTGATATAAGGAAATCTAATAATAATTATCATAAGATTTACGGATGAGTATGTTTAAAAGAATTAGGTTTCTCACCCTCGTTACCCGTATTGTCTATACCTTTTTTTCTATAGGAAGAGGTGGGGGTATTGATTTTACCCCTCCCCCCTCAAAAAAAATCAATACGGTATGAGCTAATGAGGGTAACGAGGGTTACATCACCAAATAATAACCCTGTTTCTTCGGAGATTTTTTAACTTTTATCTGTTAAACTTTAGTTGGTTTTCAAGATGGTGCGGAGGACTCTAGTTCTTCCTTCAACGTCAACAAAGATTCTTCCATCTCGTCGAAAGCCTCGAATGTTTTTAATATCTCTGATTCACCTTTGTATTTCTCTTTGAACTCCTCTATATGGTCTCCATGGAAGTCTCGAAGTTTTTCTCCGTCTTCTTTAGTGAAAATCATAACCTCTACAGGCAAGGTACTTTCGCCCCTTTTATCCAACTCTTCCATCATCTCTATGGCTTTACTCTGATAGTGAAAGACTTCGTCAGTTTTACCCAACTCCTCAAACTGGTTAGCCACCATAGCATAGAAGGTGCCTGCCTCTTGAAAATCTCCCCGTTCTCTTGCTGAATCTGCCTCTTCAAGTAAACTTTCTAATTCTTCCATCTCGCTCATTCCTCCAGTCTGTCTGACAGTTAAAAGAGTGATCAGATATAATATAAAGTTTCTTAATTTCTATCTATACTTTTCTTTTACTTCTCCCCTCCTGCTATTTTATCTTTATCTGTTAGATTCTCGTTCCTCTCTTCTCACTTCCTTTGGTTTCCACTCTAGCCTCTTTCCCTATCACCTATCAATTCTTCTCATCCCCAATTTTCACTCCCTGAGAATCCCTCACCCCCTCTCGGGTAGGGAGAGGTGAAATGAGGGCATGTAACATACCGCATGCGGTGGTTTTTCCGGAATTGTACAGGTTAGGTACAACCCCCATTACATCCATATATACCCCTATCATATGGGAATAGCTTGGACATCCTACTGTTTTTCTAATTTCCCCCGCACTGATCGAGAAAAATTCTATATTCTTTGCTAATAGGGTGTGTCCTAAGGTGCAGGAAGGATTACTTAGTCTGAAAAAACGTAAAGATGACAAACCCTAGTACACCTTTTACAATCACTCTAATATATATAAAATCCAAAACCTACGGTATAAAGAAATTCGAGGAATTTTTCCTCAATAGAATAATAAAAAATAGAGGCGGGGAGTTATATTGTTTGTATTACAATAAAAACGGTTTTAGCCGGTTCTTTAAATACCCCCCATGCATTTTGTTTTACACAGGTTTATATATTACAAAATTAATCACTTATAACATGGCCAGAGAAGAAAAAACATTCGGAATAAACCGAGCCGAATTGGAATTGACTAAACCTCTAGCGGAAGAAATACACGAACTAGCAAGAAAAGAATTGAAACGATGGAATGGACCGCCTTACCCATCGGAAGGGTACTTTAACACTTTAGTTATCCGACAGGGCAAGGTAGATTCTAGGATGAAAGTAGAAAGGAAATCAGACTACAATATTAGCAGAAAGAAGATTAAAGTCAGTAGCGCTCTCAAAAAAGAAATCGAAAAGAGAGGCGGTGAACGACATGGAAAATTTTCGTTCCCTGGAGATCGAACAAAAAGAGCATTCATCTACTTGAGGAGCAAAGCACTGCGAGAAGATGATTTTCAACCTGATCCAAACATTTCATTTACACTACCTTTCCCGATCCCAATAAAATCCCGGTGACCGTCTTAGCAGAAAGAGGGGGCCTCTCCCGTGGAAAACCATCCATATAGGGAGCGATTAGCTCCCTCTATCTCTGCTATATGCTACTAGTCATTCTTACTTCACCTTTCGATTCTTCAGGGTCCGGCTAGTTCTTCCTGTACCTCGGACAAAACAGGTTCCACTCCTGATAATTCTGGAAATATATCAAGAGCCTTTTCAAGACACTCTTCAGCCTTTGTCAAGTCTACATCTCTCCGATATACCATCCCCCTCGAAGCCCATATCATGGCCGAGGCAACTGGATCCGTAGGATCTAGAGACAAAACTTTCTCACAACACCGGATCGCCTCGTCGTATTCTCCTTTCTTCCTGTAGCAGTTGCCTTTATTGATCCAAGCGTCGACATACTTAGCATCGATAGAAGTAGCTTTATCAAAAAACCATATGGCCTTATCATATTCTTCCTTCCCATCATAGGCTAATCCTGTGTTATTCCAAATTCCAGCGTTCTCAGGATCGAGAGAGATCGCTCTCTCATAGCATCCTATAGCCTCGTCAAAGTCTCCTTTTCCATCATAAGCCGCACCCTTATTAATCCACGTCCCTGGATACTCTGAATTGATGGAAATTGCTCTGTCAAAGCATCGGATTGCCTCGGCATACTCTTCTTTCTCAAGGTAGGCATGACCCTTATTAGCCCATAATAGATAATTCTCAGATTCTATGGAAGTCGCCCTGTCATAGCACCGTAGAGCCTCATCATACTCCCTTTTTCTAGCAAATGCTACTCCCTTGTTCATCCACGCATCAGCGTACTCTGGATCGATGGAAGTGACTCTATCAAAGCACTGTATTGCCTCTTCATACTCTCCCTCTTTGATGTAATCATTCCCTTTACTGATCCACTCAAAATTTGAACCGTCTTCAGGAGGGTCAGTTAAAGTTGACATATTTCAGGACCTCTTCTCTTCTAATTCTATCAAATTGTGATCTTCTGAACTTATCACACTTTCTTTCTTACCCACATCAGGATATGTCAGGATAACTTGGAACTCCTGATCATGCAGGAAATCTAGTATCATATTTTTCATCTCCAAGTCTAAAATCGCTAAAGTGCCGTCTCTGAGATAACATTCGTTTGGTCTTGTGGCCATCGATTGTAAGATGATCTCCTTGAATATTTTATCTCCCTCTGATAGGGCTCTCACATCTTCACTAGATTCCAATCGATCTTTCAATTTTTCAGTTAATCCCTCGAATCTTTCAAGATCGAGGCTCTCGAAAGTATCTCCTTGCGAGAACGACATCTCATCTTCATCTCCTACATCTCTTTTTATTGCTCCGTCCATGGGAACTACACGGATCCAACTCTCATCTTCTTCCTCCACAAACTGGTTCTTCTTCGGAGGTTTTTCGCCTCCATAAGCCGCCCTTAACGAATCGATTATGGTAGTTTTTCCTGATGCGTTAGGTCCGATTATGATGTTCACGCCGCTTGAAAACTCAAATTTTTTCTCACCTTGGAAGGGACCGACGTTCTTCAAAACCACTTTCTCCGTTCGAGGGATCTGAACAATCCCCTTTCCTCTCGGTCGCAGTATCTCTTGAATCCTCTTCTTTATGGCTTTTTCAGCCACTTGACTGAG
>CAYSPQ010000231.1:0-3649 GCA_964432965.1 uncultured Desulfohalobiaceae bacterium | reverse complement strand
TGGGCAGAACTCAACTCAGGCGATCCTGAGAACATCCATTTCGGAGGAAAGATCCCTGTTGGAGATATAGATCATCATCTCAAAGAAAAGATCAGGAGATTGATCAAGGAAAAATCAGATCTGACATTTGAGATACAGGTTGAACAGGAGCAGGATGAGAATATTATTCTGGATTCCATCCAACAGAAAGATGATAAGATCAAGTTGATGATCTGGGGAGATGAGGTAATAACTCAGATGCAATATGAATCAGGCAGGACATATCAGGTTGTCCAGGATGAACAGGAATTGGAGAGGTTGGAGAAAAAGATCAGAAAGGCAAAGCAGGTTCTCAGGAGGAGAAAAGAGTTGCAGAAAGAGAGAGAGGAACAGGAGGAGAAACAATGACAAAAGGGGATATCCAAACAGTTAAAGGAGCAGTTGAGGAGATCCTTTCAAGATCTGTCAGGGCAAGATCTGATGATACATTTCTGATGCTCAGAGTTCTTGATGAGTTAGATCTTGCAGAGATAGATCTGCAGAATATGGAGGTCAAGATAGATATTTCTGAGGAAAATATGAAAAAGATGCCAAATCTTGCCTCGATCAAGAGGGTTCGAGCAAAACTGCAGAATGATCAGGGAAAATTCCTCCCCCCTAAAAATGTTCGGGAGAACAGATCCGAGGCAGAGAAAGATATGAACAACATCAATCAATGGTTTGATAGGAGGGATCAATGATGTCAAGGGTTAAGCATTACTTCGGGTTTTTTTCCCTCCTTATCCTTGCTCTATTGACCTCCTATGGGATAATAGAGTTGTTTCGGATCCTTTCAATCGAGATGATAGGGATGCTATGTTTTGGAATTTTCTTGATGAGTATATTGATCATTGTCTTTGTGATCTCTGTTTTATTGATGACAGCATCCTATTATGAGATTATGGAGGAGCAAAAATGACAAAAGAGAATGATCCATTGGAAAAACTCCTGATCTCGGAGGAGGAATTCCAAAAGATACAGAAAAAGAACCTTGAGATCCCAGATGGAGCAGTTCGGATCTATTATTCCGAGAACTCAGCGCATAAACAACTGATCCTGGGAGATTGGATCAAGAAAAACATTGATGATCGCAGGGCAGATCTTTATTTCAAGGATGATCAGATTGCAGTTGCATTCAATCCAAATGGAGATTATGCAATTTCAAAGAATAAGCAGATCTGCATCAATAAACTGCTTAAAGAGATGAACATCTCTGAAATAGAGGGGGATTTCAAGGCAGAATTTGAGGAAAACCTCGATGTTCTATTTGTAGATCTGACAGAGGAGGTTGAAAGATGAATATCGATCCCCCTGTCCCTGATCATATCGAGGAGATCCTCAAGAATAATAACTTTAAGAAAACCTCGAAAGGGGGATTATGGGTTCGATATGATCAAGAGAGATCCGATTTCATCGATTTCCGAAAAGGGGATCCTGCGATCTATTCCTATGAGGAGAATGAATCTGCAGGAGTTACAGATGATATGAAAAGGATCAAGAAAAGGATCAGGGTTGAATATTCAAAAGATCAAGGAGGACAGGAAACATTATTCTGAGGGATAAGAATGAATGATGAATTCAAAATGTTTTGGGGAGTTGCATCGGGATCGTCAGTTAAAGCAATGAAACAACTTGAGGTTAAAAACATAATGATCAACTTTTCAACCTATCACAATGAACCTTGGTTTGGTATTGAGAATCTCTTTGTTGATTCAGGAGGATATTCCTTTCTCAAAAACAAGAAAGAATATCAAACCACAAAGAGGCAATATATATCATACATTTATTCCTATTCCCCAGACTTTTTTGCTCTCCGAGATTATCCCTGTGAACCTGATCTATTATCCGAACTGAATAGATCAGTTAAAGAACATCAGGATATGACAATCAAGGAGCATCGGGAACTTATCGATCTTTATGAATCCTGGGGAAAAACTATCAATTCAAAACCTGTTTCAGTTTTGCAGGGATATGATATCAACCAATATCTTGATCATTATGATAGGTTGAAAGAGGAGGGTTTATTGACAGATATCCTTGCAATCGGTTCCATTTGTGCAAGGAACAATCTTGATCAGATCAGGAGGATTGTTGTCAAGTTGAGGCAAGAGATTCCGAACAGGATCCGATTGCACGGTTTCGGAATCAAGATAAAATCTTTTCAAAAGCATCCAAAGATCTTGAAATGTCTGGATTCTGCAGATACAAATGCCTATGATCCAGGAGGAAAATCGGTTCCCAAGATGTCCTCCCATCGTATTTCAGGAGGAGAAAAAAAGACTTGGTGGGATCCAGCATTTCAGATGTTAAAGATGCAGAGAGATATAAACCGATTAAAGAACCTGGATGATGGACAATCCAGGATGTTTGAATATGATATGGAGGAATGAAAATATGGAAAAAGAAAAGGAAAAAAATTGGAAAATAGAGATATCAAACGAAAAAACCTCTCTATTCAGGAGGATAGAGAAAGAGAAAGCATTGGAACTCATCCCTGTTGTTGTCAGGGGAGAGCAAAATCAAATGTTCGATGAGGATGCATCGAACAAGGAACTGATCAAGGATCCGAGGATTCGAGACCTCTTGATCCATTATTACAGGAATGCAATGGAGCATCTCAAGGAGCAATGTCCTGAAAGGTTCGGAGATATCCATAACGATTTCAATGACTTTGAGAAAGGTCTCTGCTCTGTCTGTCCCTTTGAATATGACTCTCATTCGATGAACTGCCTGGAATGTTGTCCTGTCAATCGGACAAAGGAGGAGATTCTGCAGAGCAGGGAGAAAGAATGGATATCTGAAACAGGAGGAATGACTGATCTATCGAGGTTCAATTTTGATTGCACATTCCAACCGATTGATCCAGATGATTATGTCGGAGTTGGAGATTATCTTGAGAAGGACTCGGATCCCTATGAAAAGACATCGAAAAAGATCACAGAGCAGATCGCAAAAGAGATTCAACAAGAGGCAACAGAGATAATCGAAACGGGCTTTTCCTGTCCAAATTGCGATTCAGATGATGTCAAGTTGGAGGATCATCAATCGATGGAGTTGAGATGCAGGGAATGTGATCTTAAATTTTCCCTCGGATTGGATTTTATCCAGGAGAATTATCAGGTCAAAGAGATCCGAGGAGATCCTTTCTCTGCAGAGGTTGAAAGGGAGGATAAAGAATGAAAGAGATCGATCCCACAGTTGAGTTCAGTTTGTCGGTTGGAGACAGGATCCTGATGGGAGATAATGTTGATGTATCCATCATCTCCTCCATCAAAATCGAGGAGAAAGATAAGGAGATCTTTGAGAAACCTGCTCGATCAATGATGATCGAGTTTGAAAACAATGATAGATCCCTGTATATCCCTCTTGATCAGGAGAGACTCAAGGAGGAATGAATATGATCAGGATGGGAATGGAAAAGAAATTGAGCAAGGAGGAATGGGAACAGTTGGATGATCTCCTGCAGGAATTGGGTTTTGGAGGTTATTATGATCTCCGAGAGCAACTTTTAATGATTGCAAGGACTCATCATTCCGATGAACTTGCAGAGAGGTTCAGAGAGGAGCAGGAACCCATTGAGGCAATTATAAATGTCCTTGCAGGGATCTCCCCCCCTGATGAGGAGATGCAA
>CAYSPQ010000230.1:0-3650 GCA_964432965.1 uncultured Desulfohalobiaceae bacterium | reverse complement strand
GTATCATTCTCTTTAAGCGGGGTATTTCGGCTTCTGCCGCTTCTCTCCCCGCTTGAACCATCTCCTCCACGCGATGGATTTCGTGCCACTTCACACTGCCGGTCTCCGGATACAGGGGAAGATCGGCGCGGGACATGAGGGAGTCGGTGAAATGGTGCATGTTCACCTCTTCCGCCCGGATCATCACGTCCAGGGCGTTTTCCGGCTCCTTGTGGTTATCCAGCTTGGTGGGCACGGCCACGGCCACTACAAGTGCGCTCTCGTCTGGCATGGCATATTTTATCGGCACTGGACAGCTGATCCCCCCGTCGCTCAAGTATAACCCGTTATGGGACACCGGAGGGAAAAATCCGGGTATGGCGCAGCTGGCCAGAACCGCATTTAAAATGCTGCCAGTGCATATGGGCACTTCTCTGCCCTGATAGAGATCCGTGGCTACCGCTAGAAAGGGGATCTTGCACTCGGAAAAATCCCGGATGCCGATCAGTTGTTGCAAGGCCTTTTCCAGGTGGTCCAGTTTGAGCAGTCCCATGCGGGCCTGGGTAAGGGACAGGGCGATTGTGCCCTTGATCTTGGAGCTTATCTGGTCCCAGAAGGTGGCCTCTCTGTCCCCGGAGCGATAGATACGCCTCCAGCCGGAACGGTAGTACTCCTCGCTTTCCGCCAAAGTGAGCACTCTCTCTTGCAGGATATAGGGATCCCCAGTCTCCGCGTACATGGCCCCGATCACCGCTCCCATGCTCGTCCCGGCCACGTGCTCCACGGGTATGCCGGACTCGTGCAACACTTGCAGGACCCCTATGTGGGCGAGCCCTCTGGCTCCCCCGTAACCCAGGGCAATTCCTATGCGCGGCTTTTTCATGTTCTCCTCCTCCGGGGAGAGAATCGTCTTACAGCTTTTTTGAAGGCCTTTATCTCTCCTGGCGAAATTTTTTCTGCATAGCGCAGCACTATATACCTGTCCAGAATCTTTCGGCAATCGGCACCCAGATCCGGTCTTTGCTCCTGGATCCGTCGGGCCAGGTCCTGCGGCCCTTCTGCGGCTCCGGGCTCCAGACCGGCCTTGCGCAGCTTTTTTTTCAAATGCAGGAAGCTCTTGCGCACTTCGTCGGTTGGGCTGTTTTTGCCGCGCAGCATCAGGGCGGCCAGACCGAGCAGAAAGAGAAAGGAAAGCACAGTTAACAGAAGGAGTGAGCGATAAAGGATTTGAATCATATCCTCGCCTAGTTTCAGGCCGGAGAGGAAATGAAACTGTCTCTGTTGCGTGTAGCCAAGAACCCACCGATTCCATCCGAAATGAACCGCATCCCAGGCTAATCCGGCAGAGCCCAGTGCGCTTTGCCACCAGCTGTCTTCAAGGGTTGCTTCTTCACCGGCAACATTTCCTTCTTGTCCGGATCCCTGACCTGTATCAAGGATCTGATCCGGGGAAAGGCTCTCTACCGGATCCTTCCGGGTCCAGCCCCGTGGGGGCAGATAAACTTCCACCCAGGCATGGGCTGCGGATTGGCGCACTATCCAGTAGTCTCCCAGAGGATTGTGTTCCCCGCCCTTGTAACCGGTGACCACTCTGGAGGGGATCCCTGCGGCGCGGGACATCCAGGCTAGAGCCTGGGCGTAGTGCCCGCAGAATCCTTCCTGTGACCGGAAGAGGAAATCGTCCACGGGATGAGGCTGTTGCAGAGTGGGCGGAGAAGTGCTGTAATAGAAATCCCCTTGGCCGAAGTGTTGCAAAAAGGCCCGGATCAGCTCTTCCCTGGATGCGGTCTCTTCCTGGAGCTCACTTATCAATTCGCGGGTTTGGGGATTTGCTCCCTGTGCGGTTTCCCGGGCGGATTCCAGCATCTCTTCGGGAAATTCCTCTGTGGATACCTGCCCGGCAGAGCGCAAGCTGTACTGCAGGCGGGAGGTAATATCTTCCTCGCGGCTAAGGACAAAGTCCTGCTGCAGCTCGGCTCCAGAGGGGGCGTCCAGGGGAAGTTCCAGGGAGACCAGATGGTTCCCCCCAGTAGGCCTTAGCTCGATATGGTATTCTGCCTCGTTTTCGTAGGAGGTTATTTCTGGGGCTGTAGGGGATGGCGCGTCCGACTTCCATTCTTTACCGTCGTAGTCTTGCAGAACCAGTACCCTCCAGTACAGGTCTTCCCTGGAGGGGGACTCATCGGAAAAGGCAGCCCGGAAGGCGACTTCCTCGGATCGGACCAACTCGGATACTTCTCCTGGAGCCATGGTCTCGGAAAGGCCGGTTAAGGCTGTTTCCGAGTCCTGGGGAAGGGAAAGAATTCCTCCGCCAACGCGGGGGAAGAGCAGAAAAAGGACAAGGGCTAAAGGTAGGGCCTGAAGCAGGAGACTTCCGGTACGTTGGAGGCTGTCCCGGTTCAGCTCTTCCAATTGCAGGCCCTGCAAAAGCAGCAGGATCCCAGCCAGGACCCCAAGGTTGTAAATAAATAGGACAAAGGAGGGAGAGAAAAGGGTTCCGGCAAGAAGCGGGAAAAGGCACATGAGCAGCGTTGTGACCTGGGCCTTGGCAGTGACGTGCTCGAATGTCTTCAGGCCCAGCATGAGAAAGAGCAAGGCTGCTCCCGGCTCCAGGCCCAAGGGAGCGCCCCAGTAGGCTATGACCAGAGCCAGGCCGGTTAAAGCGAGCAGGAGGCGATAGGGTCTGGACAGAGTGCTGTATCCCTTCCGGATCCTGTAGGCCTTCCACAGGAGGAGAAGGTAGAAGCAACCGGTGGTCCACACGGGCATCCAGGCCACAAAAGGGATGTATAAAGCTGCCAGCAGCAGGGTTATCCATGTTTCCCGCCCCGAGACTGCAATTTTCTTGGCAGTATTCTTTATCATGCTTGCTTGTTCCCTGTATCGGAGCAGGAGAAAAGCGCAAGCTCGGCTAGACAGCGATGCATATGGCCCTTGCCTGTGTCCAGGGCAATGTTCTTGTGGGGCAAGCGAAGGCCGAAGCGCCTCCCTTCCCGGCTAAGATCCAGGATCATGCGGGCCAGCAGAGACAGCTTTTTCTCCGGGTCTGGGGAGGATATGGCGTGAAAGTCCAGCCAAACCGAGTTCCCGTTTTCCCGGGAGAAGTTTTTGCTCACCAGTCCCTGTTCCCGGGCGTACGCCTTCCAGTAAATGCGCTTGAAGGATTCCCCCGGGGTATATTCCCTAAGGGACTCGAAATCCCCCGTGCCCTGCTTCCGAATTTGTCTTTGCTCTTCGTCCTTCTCTTGCAGATCCGTGTTGTCCAATATCTCCGTCTGTTGGCTAGGGCGGGGATACACCAGACAGCTGCTGTGAAACCTGGCCTTGGACCAGGCTCGGAAGAGGCCCAGGGGAAAGACAGTTTGCACGGTGAACTCCGGAGAGGGGAGGACTCCTCTGGAGATAGTTCGCAGGGGTAAGAAAGCGGTTTTATGCTCTTGAGGCTGCAGATGGAAATATTGAGGCTCACTTTTTGCGGGGACGAGCTTGATTCCCGGACGAGGGCCGGGATTCTCGTTTCGTAAGTGGACCGGGAATTTGGCCCATTGGCCGGAAAAAACTGGCTCCGGCCGCGAGGGGGCTAGAGTGAGTCCGGCAAGGTTGAAATAGGTGTGCAGGGCGGAGATCAAGACTGTGGACCCTGCGAGGAAGGTCAGGGCATAGGCCAGGTT
>CAYSPQ010000229.1:0-3656 GCA_964432965.1 uncultured Desulfohalobiaceae bacterium | reverse complement strand
CCTTGCCGGTGACTTGCAGGGTCTCGTGGGAGTTCACGCCACCGAGGTGGTGGCCCGGGATATCGCGGGCAACTTCCTGGACTCTGAGTTCGAGGAAGTGGACGAGGAGGTCAAGGACGCCCTGTGCGAGCTGGCCAACATGCTGGCCGGCTCCATCAAGACCAGCCTCTCCGGGCAGTACAATGTGCAGATCTCCATTCCCTCGGTCATACACGGTGATTACACCCTATTGATCTACTCCGACTCCAAGTGGCTGATGATCCCCTTCAACCTGGAATCCGGCCAATTCCTGGTAGAGGTGCAGCTCAAGGGGAACCCCCTGTGATCTCTCCTCGGCGAAGACGGGTGCCCAAAATTGCGGCCCAAGCCTCCTTGAATCAGAAACCAACGGCGTCCTGACTGCATGAGTCTGAACACAGAGAGCTTGAACGCTCAAATAAAGCCCTTCCTGGAGCCGGTGGCCCAATCCGCAGCCCCGCTCTTCCAGGAGAGCTTCCTCCTGCACGAGCCGGAAGCAGAGCTCGTAGCCCTGCGGGACCTGCTTTCCGCGGACGGCCACGTCCTGGTCCTGGCCCTGCTCAACATCTCCGGGGACTACGAGGGCGAGGCTGGCCTGGTCCTTCATGCCCACAATGCCCTGCTTTTGAGCGGAAAGCTGGACAACCTGGATCCGCAGGCCATCCAGGAGAAGATGGACAGGCAGACCCTCAGCCAAAGGGATGTGGAAAACGTAAAGGCCTGGCTGAACACCATGGCCAAGGCCTTTGTGGAAAGCCTCACCTCGCAGGGCAACCTGAACCTCTCCCTCTATCTGGAAGACCCGGTAATGGTCTACTCCCATCAGTCGCTGCCCCTGCCCGAAGAGGAGCTCCTGCGGGTCGTCTGCCCCATGAGCCTCGGACAGGAGCAGCTGGACCCCCTGATTGTAGCCATTCCCTCCGAGTTGTACAGCACTCTGCCCCAGGGAGAGCAGTCGGAGGCCGGCTCCGGGGAGAACGAGGACGCTCCGGAAGCTGATGCCAGCCTGACACCCGAAGAGCTGCGGGACATCCTGGGAGACGAGGAACCGGAGACGGAACAGCCCCAGGAGAGGGAGGAGCCGGCGGAAACGGAAACTGCTGCGCAAGCCTCTGAGGAAAAAGAGACAGAAGAGGAACAAGAAGTCCAGGAAGAAGAGGAGGAAGAGCCCGAGGGAGTGGACCCGCAGATCCTGCACCAGACCCTCTCCCGCTCTCTGCAGAACGGCGAGGAGGAGCTGGGCGACCTGCTGGGCAAGGGGCTGGAGCTTCGGGAGGAGGCCTTCACCGTCAAGGGCAAGTCGGAGATCTTCTCCGAGCACACGGAAAAGCTGGTAATGACCAAGCTCTTGGTCTCCGGCGAGATCCACGGGGAGATCTACACCCTGCTCTCCGTCCCGGACGCGGTCTACCTGGGCGGGACCCTGCTCATGCTCCCCGAGGAGGAGGTCAAGAAAAAGGTCAAGACCAACAATTTCGGAGAGGACGAAGCGGACGCCTACGGGGAAATCGTGAACATCCTTTCCGGGAACCTGTCCAAGACCTTCGCGGAATATTATCCCCGCAAGCTGCACATCAAGAAGGACCGCATGGAGACCCTGGTTCCCACCAAGCTGGAGGCTTCCTCCCCGGAGCCCTTTCCGGACGGGGAATACTTCTACGCCTCCTACCGGATACAGATGGGAAGCAACTCCCTGGGTAGCCTGGAGCTGGTCTTCCCCCTGCACGTGCTGGACCTCTCCAGAAAGCAGAAGGAGCAGCTTCTGCGGGAAAGCAAGGGCGCCTCCCAGACCGAGCCCCCCGCGGTGGCCATACTTTCCGAGAACCCCGAGGAGAACAAGAACTTTACCCCGGTTCTGGCCTCCCTGGGATTCGAGATCTGCTTCTTCACCTTCCGGGACAACATCAAGGAAAAGCTGCGGCCCTACAACGTGCAGACCGTGCTCGTCATCCTCTCGGAAGTGAACGAGAAGAGCCTGGCCAAGCTGATCAAGATCCAGTCCCTGTTCCGGGACAAATATCCCGCGATCGTGGCTGCCCCCAACTGGACCCGCACCCAGGTCCTACAGGCGGTGCAGTACGGAGCCCACGACATCCTGAAGAGCCCGCCGGACCCGGAAGCAATCCAGCTTAAGTTCGAGCCCTACGCCCCGGCTCTGGCCGAGGCGGCTCAGTAATCTCTAAGGGCAATCTGCGGAACGCATTACCTGAAAGGCGGCGGAGAAGCCCATGAGGCTGAAGACCTGTTCCGAAACGGTCTCCCCCCTGTCCGGCAGCTCCACCTGCACATGGAAGGTGTATCCGGCTTGGAACCGGGGAATCAACTCCCTGGGCAGAGTAATACAGTTGGACACCTGGCTTTCTTGCCGGGTGTGCCTCTCTCCCCCGTCGTCGAACCAATAGGTCACTTCCGCTCTGCCCTGGATCCTCTCGTAGAAGGGCCCGCAGATCAGAATCGGGCCCTGGCGGATCACGGAAATCTCCATCCTGTCCGGGTCCGCGTAGGACTGCTTCAGGTAGCAGGGAGCCTCACCCGAGGGTTTCAGAAAAAGCCAGTCTTGATGGCGGGACTCGGCCCGGGCCAGCTCGATGTCCGTCCACTCCGGCTCCTGGCTCCAGGCCCGGGGTGCGATGGCCAGGGCAAGGCAAAAAAGGACTCCCAGAAGAAAAAGCGGCCTCATGCAGCTAAACACCCGACAGCCTCTCAGGAGGTGTTGAATGCGGAGTACACCCTGTCGAACTCCTCGTCCATGCGGATCTTGACGGAGGCAACCTCGTCGAAGCCCAGCTGAAAATAGGCCTGATAACCGGTATCCAGGTGGTACTGCAGGGTGTCCGCTCCCGTGCCCGCCCCGGAGAGCATGGCCAGGGCGTCCCCTATATGGACCATGTAGACCAGGGGTTGATAGGCCCGCGGAGCCTGCGAGGGGTCGTGGTGGTGCTTAATTCCCATCTCCAGGGAGCCTGGCAGACTCCAGGACTGGGCCACTATATGGCCCACCTGGGCGTGGTCGATTCCCAGAAGCTCCTTTTCCCCCTCCAGGAAATCCGCCAGGAAGTGCTGTCTTATCCTTTCCAGCAGGTCCGGGGCATTGTCCAGTAGATAGTCGGAGATAACCGCCTTGCCGAAATCGTGGAGCAGACCCGCGGTGAAGGTCATGTCCGCGTTCACCTCGAAATCAGCGCTGCGGGCGACCTCGCGTGAGGCTATGGCCGTGCGCAGATCGTGCCGCCACAGCTCGCCCACCTCTGCACCGTATCCCTTTAGCTCCTTGCCCTGGAAATGGTGGGCCACCTCCATCAGGGCGATGGTCACCACCATCCTGGAGCCCAGGTAGAGGACCGCCCTGTCTATGGAGCTGATCTGGGTGATCCCGGAAAGGGCCACGGAATTGGCCACCTTGAGCACCTGGGAGGTCAGGGAGGAGTCGTACTTGACCACGTCGATGACTTCCTGGATGTCGTAGTCATCGTTCGAGGTGATCTGCAGGAGCTGGGCCGTGTTTGGGGAAAGACGCGGGACCTTCCTTGCCGCCGCTACGATTTCCTCGCGCATGATCTGCCTGGACATAGCCACTCCCTGTTAGCAGGGCGTTGAAAATCTTCCAATTGCTGCGTTGCTTCAAAAAGTTCAAACTC
>CAYSPQ010000228.1:0-3659 GCA_964432965.1 uncultured Desulfohalobiaceae bacterium | reverse complement strand
CAGAGGTAGTCGTAGATGGTGTTGTGGAAGTAGAAGATCTTCAAGTCCTTGAACTGGGCCCTGGCGTAGTTGAACAGGGTCTGCACGATGTCCACGTAGGGCTCCATGGACCAGCCGCCGTTGTCTATGGCCAGGATGACCTTGAGCTTGTCCCGCAGGGAGGGGCGAAAGACGATCTCGATCTCCCCCGCATTCTGCATGGTGCGGCGCAGGGTCTGGTCAATGTCCACCGTATCCCTGGGACCGGCGGGAACCAGATTGCGCAGCCGCTTCAGGGCCTCGCCCACCTGGTCCTGGCGCAGGGGCACTCCGGCGGCGTAATCCCTGTAGCGCCTGTCCATGGCCACCTTTACCGCGCTCTGGGACCTGGAGACCCCGCCCACGCGCATTCCTCCCGGATGATAGCCGGAATGCCCCACCGGAGAGGTGCCCTGGGTCCCTATCCAGGTATCTCCGCCGTGATGCTCCTCCTCCTGGTCCTCCAGGCGCTGCAGAAAATATCGCACCACCTCCTCGGGGCTCATGTCCTTGACTTCCTCCTCGCTCAGCCCCAGGGCCCGGCCCAGATCCTGGGGGTCCTGCAGCCACTCGGAGAGCATCATGCGCACCGTCTCCGTGAGCTCCACCTCTTCCGGCAGGCGCAGCTCCTCTCCCCGGAAATAGTGGGAGAAGATGCGGTCGTAGATGTCGAAGTGCCGCTCCGACTTGATCAGGATGGTGCGGGCGGTGATATAGAAGTCGTACAGGGAGGTAACCAAGCCCTGGGAAAGCGCGGACATAAGGCGCAGATATGCGGTGGGGCTGACCGGGATGCCCGACTCGCGGAGAAGATAAAAGAAGCGAATGAACATGACTTTATAAGCTTTATATTTCAAGTTTCAAGGGCTAAGGACCAAGGGCCGAGGGGCATAGAGCAGAGGGCATTCTACGCGTGAGCCCTTGCCACCTTCACCTACACCTTCACATACACATACACAGCCACATACACACTCACACTCAAATACACATTCACACCTATAGCCCTATCTCGGAGCGATCCTGGACAGTGAGCCCTCCGCAGTCTGGTAGTCCCCGCTCTTCTTGAACAGGACCCCCAGGTAGGGAATCTGCCCCTTCTTAAGATGCTTGGGCCGAAAATCCGGATCGGACTGCAGGGCCCGGATCCAGTTTATCAGCTCGCGGGTGGCTGGCTTCTTCTCCACTGCGGGCAACTGCCGCATCCGGTAGAAGCAGTCTATGCAGGCCTTGGCCAGGTCGTCGCTGATTCCGGGGAAGTGCACCTCCACAATGCTGCGCATCATCTCCGGGTCCGGGAAGGGGATGTGGTGGAAGTTGCATCTGCCCAGAAAGGGCTCGGAAAGGTCCTTCTTGGCGTTGGAGGTGATGATGATCACCGGCCTGTACCTGGCCCGGACCGTCTTGTCGATCTCCATGATGTCGAACTCCATCTGGTCCAGCACGTCCAGCATGTCGTCCTGGAAGTCGGAGTCCGCCTTGTCTATCTCGTCGATCAACAGGACAGTGCGCTGCTCGGAGACAAAGGCCTGCCCGATCTTGCCCATGCTGATGTATTCCTCGATGTTGCTCACGTCGCGGGTGGAGTCCCCGAAGCGGCTGTCGTTGAGGCGGGTCAGGGTGTCGTACTGGTACAGCGCGTCCACTAGCTTCATGTTGGATTTCACGTTCAGGCAGATAAAGGGCATGTCCAGGGCGGTGGCTATGGCCCGGCCCAGCTGGGTCTTGCCCGTTCCGGGCTCGCCCTTTAGCAGAAGGGGCATCTCCAGGGTCATGGAGACCTTTACAATGCGCTCCAGCTCCGGATCCAGCACGTATCGGGACTGCTGCTGCAGCAGGCTCTGCAGATCGCGCTCCGTTTGCATATAAAACTCCCTGGTTTAGCCATAAGTTTTGAAAATTGCGGAAAGGGCCCTTTTCCCGAGGCGCCTGCAAAAAGTCTTTTTTACAGGCGCAGATGACAGAAGACAGAGGACGGATGACCCCAGTGAAACAAAGACAAGGTTTCACCCCGGTGTATTGGAAGAGAATACACCGGGCAGGCGGGGCAGGCAGAAAAATCAATAAGTTGCAATCATGGTTCTGAAAAGTGAAGCCCACATTTCAATTTTTTACAGATGCACCTTTCCCCGTGAGCCGTAAGGACGATAATAAATTTGCCCAGCCGGATCAACAAGCAGCTGTGCAACTTGCTTGTAGCCGAGCTGGGCTGTGGTGGACACATCATTATAAATAGCTGTCCCCAAGGATACTGCAGGATTTATTCTTTCAGCTATCAGCTCAATTGCACTCCCTACAGTATGCTGGAGGCATTAATTTCGCTCCAAGATCGGTATCGGTACCTCATTAATTTTCCCATTCGATCTTGTAAACGAATTCGATTTCGGATCTATCATCTAAGTTTACAGAATGCGTACGACGCAAAGTGTCAAGTTACATCCGCTCCACCATCTCCGTTTCCCAAGAGACCAGCCTGGAGGAAGTGGACAGCAGGCCCTACCACGAACGCTTCCGGGACTTCCTCAGATCTTTTCCCCTTATTTCTGAAAGGGCAGGCTATAACTAATGGTCCGTAGGCGATAGGTTGCTAATCTCGCTCTAGATAAAATCTTACTGACACTACAACGCAACTTCAACTTGTTTAATTTTGTAGGGATTTGTTTCTGCATGAATGAGGCTCCGGATTGCTCCTTCTGTCTTTGCGAGGCCTGTCCCGAGCAAAGCGAAGGGAACTCGGAAGACCGACGGAGTAATCTCTGGCCGGAATCGATGAGATTGCTTCGCTCCGTTATCTATAATGCATTTGTTGACTCTTCAGAAAATCTTGCTAAAGGTACTTCTACCATCCTATCTGCTTTCTGCTGGATCGCAACCTCTTCCATTTTGCGAGAAATACTAGCAGAGTAATAACGCTCTCCACACTCATTACAAACTTTCGCAGGAACATTTTCAATAATAATAAGATTGTCACCCCATCTAAAATCTACAGTGACATGCTTATCTTCTAATATTCCTGTTCGGCAAAAATAGCAAGTTTCCATATTATTTTCTCCTTGTAAAATGATCAATCAATTTCGGTGGTTGTGGTATATAAATAGTTATAATCAATAAATCGTCTTCATAAAAATTACCACACAATACATGCAACCATCTTTTATCTAGACATTTACCAACTATAAGACAACTTTCACCTCTAGGGTCATTGGGATAAGATTCAAGCACTTCACCATTTAATATACAATTTACAATATCATCATCTTGATCTTTTCTTCACCCCTCTCTATTTGAGCATGGTGGGATAAATAAAATTTGTCTTGAGTTACTTTTTCCTTTGCTATTTGTATATAAGAGTTTAACATAGATTTGGTTGCAATAAATTACAATTAGTGTCGTGTATAATCAGTTCTCATTAAGCATAACATTCCGCACTTCGCTATCTGAGACACCAGGGTAAACTCTTGTTTGACTGGGGGTTGAGTGGTTTAACCTTCTGCTAATTATTTCCCAACCTGTCCCATACTGAGTTCTCTCTTTGGCTACGGGGAACTAGTGGTTTATCAGCCTTATGCTGAACACCAAGTCCGAGTAACACTACAACGCAACTTTGCAGCCTAACTGCTTAGCCTCAGCTAATCGCCTTTTTC
>CAYSPQ010000227.1:0-3666 GCA_964432965.1 uncultured Desulfohalobiaceae bacterium | reverse complement strand
AGGGGGCATGGCGCGGGCCGCCGTTATGCCCCTGCGCAGCAAGGGGCATGGCCCAGGATCCGCATCCCCATCTGGGGGCCGGTGCGGAGTCTCAATCTGGCCAACGCAGTCTCCATCTGCCTCTATGAATCATACCGGCAAACCATGGATCTGGGCAGACTCTAGCATGCACCCCCTGATACTGCCCCTTGCACTAGCTCTGGATTTCCTCTTCCGCGACATCGAGCCCTGGCCCCATCCGGTACGTTTAATCGGATCCTTCCTGGATTCACTGGAAAAACTGGCAAGGAAACAAGTGGTAGTTTCTCTCCGCACAGCAGGGGGGATCAGCTTATTACTGGTCTGCGCAGCCACGGCAACTATCACCTGGTTCCTTATCCAGCTTCCCCTCGTGGGAGTCTTGTTCTCCATTTATCTGGTCTACTCTGGTCTCTCTCTGGCGGGACTGTACTTTGCCGCTCAATATATTGGCAATCTGGTAGAAAAGGGGGAGCATCTCGAGGCCAGAAGGGAGCTAAGTCTTTTAGTTTCCCGGGACACCTCCGGAATGGACAGCCAAGAGATGTACAAGACCCTCGGGGAAACGGTTAGCGAGAACATAAACGACGGGTATGTGGCCCCTGTTTTCTACTTGATGCTGGGCGGGCCGGTTTTGCAATGGATCTACAAGGCGGTAAGCACCATGGACTCCATGTGGGGTTACTCCACCACCGAATGGAGCCAACTAGGCTGGGCCGCAGCCAGGGTCGAGGACGCATTGGCCTTTATACCGGCCAGAATAACCTACTTCTTAGCCGCGATTGTGGCCTGGGCTCTGGGCAAATCCTGGCGACAAGCGCTTTTCCTGACTCCAGGTCAGGCCAGGATGATGGAAAGCCCCAATGCAGGATGGCCTATGGCGGCATGTGCCTGGAGTGTAGGCGCAGGCATGGGAGGCCCGGCCAGCTATTTCGGCCAAATCAAGAGAAAACCTGTGCTTGGACCCCCGGAGCAAAATTGGGATGGAGAAAAGCTGCAGGACTTGCTTCGCCTGATTCTGGCCATAGGCCTTATCTGGACCGCAATCGGCGCAGCCTTCATTTGGCTGGTTTGGTAATTGTGGACCTCTCCCAAGTTAACTGCAAGCCAGTGAACAGCACCCAGATTGAACTGCGATCCCGATTGCAAAAAACAGAGGCCGGTTGCTTATAAGAGCAACCGGCCTCTATGCTTTATGCTGTAGAGGATCAGCGGATTATATACCTCCTCAGTTCACCACTTCCAACTGGTTGAAGAAGTAATTGATCTCCTTGCTGGCGTTTTCCGGACTATCGGAACCGTGTACGGAATTCTTCTCAATATCCAGAGCATAGTCCTTTCTTATGCTTCCCTCGTCAGCCTCTTCCGGATTCGTCGCTCCCATGAGCTCACGGTAGGCGGAGATTGCGTTATCTCCCTCCAGGACGGCCACCACAGCAGGACCAGAGCTCATGTACTCGGTTAGGGACTGGAAGAAAGGCTTGTCCTCATGGACCGAGTAGAACCCCTTGGCCTGCTCCTTGTTCATGCGCACCATCTTCATGGCCTTGATCCGCAACCCTGCCTTTTCCACCCTTCTCAGGATCTCACCCGTCAAGTTCCGCTCGATCGCGTCCGGCTTGATGATAGCCAAAGTCTGCTCCGCCATAGGAGTCTCCCCTGTCTTGGTTTCTTAGTTTCTTTCCTGAACCAGGCTGCTAAGCCTTCTCAGCTGTATCTCCCAGTCCTTTTCCGCGATCCACTCCCGCAGGGCCCTTATAGTTTGCGGATAGGGATGGCCAATGACCACAGCCTGTCCGTATCTCTTGGCCAAGTACTCTGCTTTTTGCAATTGAAGGAGGGTGCTGTCCTTGCTTTTGTCATTGTCCAGAAACACGTCCCGCTTGATCATGTCCAGATCCATCCGGGACGCCAATCTGGAAGCAACGCTTTCCGGGGTGGTCAGGCTGTCCATATAGAACAACCCCTCTTCCTCGAGAATCTGCAGGGTCTGTTCCATCACGGCTTCTTCCTTGGTGAAGGCAGAGCCCATGTGATTGTTCATTCCCACCACCGCAGGCAGCTCTGTCAGGTTTTCCTCAAGAGTGCTGCGGATCTGGCTCTTATCCATGTCCACGTACAGAGCACCAGCACCCGGATCCGTCCCTGGATAACCCTCCGGCTCCATGGGCTGGTGCAACAACACATCCGCCCCGCGTTTCACCGCTTCCGCTGCTGTGGCTTCTGCAAACGGAGTGCGGGGAAGTATGGACAAGGTAATGCTACCCCGGGTTATATCCAGGAGCTCCTTGGCCTTGGCCAAGCTCTTGCCCATATCATCGATGACCAGGGCGATACCTGCCACCTCTTCCTCCGGTGCCGGAGTTGGTGGAGAAACGGGATCGGACAAAACAATGCGGTGAGTCACCAGCTCGTTCAACTGGATCCGCCAAGTCCTGGGATCATCCTCTTCTGCTTTCAAAGAGCCTGCCGGCACCCAACTGTGCAAAGTCTTCCTGAGATGCCGCACAAATTTCTGCCATGTCCTGTGGCCTACTTGCAGCTCCAATTCCTGGTAGGCAAAATTCTGCCCTTGGTATACCCTGGGGTCCACTTGAACATATCGCAGCCTCTCCTGCTTTACTTCTGCGGCTGTCAGGCTCTGCACTATGGCCCGATCCACGCTTCTCACCTGCCGAGGCAGCGGATCCCATCGCTCTCTGTATTCGCGCTTGTCTTGCTCCTCTGCGTCAAAGGAGGAAAAAAATCCGTCTTTTTCCTGCTCCCCGTCTTCCTCTTGCAGAGCCTCTCCTCCGAACAGGGCCAGCACACTTCGGTCATCCTCTTGTGGAGGGAGGCTGAGCACGGTCACTAAACCCGCAACGGAAACAAGGAAGGCGAAAAACAAAGATGCCTTCGCTAGCCAGCGACTACGACCTGCTTTCCTCCCCTTGGAACGCGGCCTCGATTTTCCGGATTTGCGCGCCATAGCACCAAAGAGATCTACTGAATTTCTCGAATGCGGGGAAGGCTCTTTACCAGCTCATAGCCAACCCGCAATTGATTGTCCTCGCGCAGCATCTCTCGTAGCTCCTCGTCCTCGGGTAAAACAGGGCTTTCCTCTCGTTCCTCGTCAAACAGGTGTCCCGGCAGGTCCTCCTCCCGCATGATATCCCGGTCTCTTCTCTCCTCTTCCCTGGCTTCCACCAAGGGAATGCTGATGTCCGGAACGATACCCCGGGCTTGGATGGAATTTCCCTCCGGAGTGTAGTACCTGGCAGTAGTCAGTTTGATCCCAGTCTCGTCCCTCATGGGGATAACGGTTTGCACAGAGCCTTTTCCAAAACTTTGCTGTCCGACAACTATGCCCCGCTTGTGGTCCTGCAGCGCTCCGGCCACTATTTCCGCTCCAGAGGCAGTACCGGAATTGACCAGCACAACCATGGGAACATGGATATCATCCTCCTGCGGCTCCGCGGAAAAACTCATCTGACTGCTCTGGACGCGCCCTTCGGTGTAGACGATCTTGCCCTCGCTCAGAAAGGTGTCCGCCACCTCTATGGCCTGCTCAAGCACTCCACCTGGGTTGTTGCGTAGATCCAGAATCACGCCCTCCAGATTGTCCTGTTGGGTAAGCTCCTGGCGCAGATCTTCACCTGTTTGCTGATT
>CAYSPQ010000226.1:0-3669 GCA_964432965.1 uncultured Desulfohalobiaceae bacterium | reverse complement strand
ACGCAAGCCCCTGCGGCAGATTGCCGAGGCAGTCCTTCTCTCGGAAGAGTTTTACAAGGAATAACAGATCCACACTTTTCCTGTACTTTCACCTTTTCCGCGCCGTTCTTCGCTTTCCTGGCCTTGACATTAGCCGTTTTTTAATACATACATTTAAATCCAAGCGTATTGCCCAACTTTCAGGCTAGCGGTCCGCACAATGGTGTGCGCCCGCAAGCCTCAAGGACGAGGATGTCCCCGATCCGTACTGCCGCAGGTAGTAGGGAAAGGGGATTTTTTTATTTTGGGCCGGTTCAGGCTTGAAAACCACTGCGTTGCAAACAAGGGTAACCCTTTGTTTGCGAGGAAATCATAAGCAAGTAGGAGACAGTGCAATGCAGCAATCTAAAAGTAACGATGTCCTGGGCACCACGAATCGAGGGGAACCAACCGAATCAAGTCTTTGCACACTGTGCAGGGCCGACTGCAAGGGAAAGTGCGAAACCTGGCTATCCAGTCTGATTGGCCGGAAAAGCCTATATCCGAGAGACTATGGTCTGGTTACTGCAGGGGCGGACAACATAAACCCCGTAGGGGTTTCCTACAACACCCTGCGAATCCAGGGTTACGCCTATGGAGCACAAGGCATCCCTTCCGGAATGAGCACGGATCCGGACCACTGCATCTTCACCAATGTGGATATCGGTTCCGAATTCGGCCGCCAGATCAAGACAAGAACCCGTATACCCGTGATGACCGGTGCCCTGGGCTCTACCTTCATCGCCACCAACTACTGGGATTCCTTCGCCATCGGGGGCGCTCTTTGCGGCTTTCCCATAGTGGTGGGAGTAAACGTGGTGGGCGTGGACAAGGAGTCGGAGATCAAGAACGGCCAGGTCCTGAAGGCGCCGGAGCTGGACCGCAGGCTGGACACCTACCTCAAGTACTTCGACGGATACGGGGGCATCTTCGTCCAGCTAAACATAGAGGACACCCGCAACGGGGTGGCGGAGTACATTGCCGAGAAATACGGCAACCAAGTGATAGTAGAAATCAAATGGGGCCAGGGGGCCAAGGACATCGGAGGAGAAATCCAGGTAACCAGCCTGAGCTATGCCCTATTTCTGAAGCAAAGGGGCTACCTGGTGGACCCCGATCCCGAGCTGTCGGAAGTGCAAGAGGCTTTCAACCATGGGGCCATCACTGCTTTGGCCCGGCACAGCCGACTGGGAGCCACTCAGTTTAACAACGTGGAAACCGTGCGCGAGGACTTCCACAATTCGGTGAATTATCTTCGAAGCCTGGGTTTCAAGAGAATATCCCTCAAAACCGGGGCCTACGGAATGGAAGAGCTGGCCATGGCTATCAAGTTCGCCTCGGAGACCGGCCTGGACCTCTTGACCATCGACGGGGCGGGCGGCGGGACCGGCATGAGCCCCTGGAACATGATGCAGAGCTGGGGGGTGCCCTCTTTGCATCTCCACTCCAAGGCATATGAATATGCAGTGGAGCTGGCTTCCCGCGGAGAGCAGGTTGTGGATCTGTCCTTTGCCGGTGGCTTTGCCCTGGAGGACAGCATATTCAAGGGAATTGCCCTGGGCGCGCCTTACACCAAGATGATCTGCATGGGACGCTCCCTGATGATTCCCGGCTTTCTGGGCGCCAACATGGAGGGAGTCCTTTATCCGGAGCGCAAACAAGAAGTGAACGGAAACTGGGAAGAGCTGCCCAAGGCGGTGCGATCCCTGGGGGCAAGCGAGGAGGAGATATTCGCCAACTACTACGACGTGCAGCACAAGGTGGGCAAGGAGGAAATGAAGAACATCCCTCTGGGAGCTGTTGCCCTGTGGACCCTGACCGACAAGCTGGGCTGCGGCCTGCAACAACTAATGGCAGGAGCGCGAAAGTTCCGCCTGGACGCGATCGAGCGCAGCGATCTGTTCTCCGGCAACGAGGAGACAGCCCGCGTAACCGGCATCCCGCACATGATCCAGGCCAAGGACGAGAGCGCGCGCAGGATACTCAGAACCTAGGCTGCTGCTCCGCAGCCTGAAGGTGACTGAACCGTCTAGGCCGAGCCCCTGCGAAGGGATTTGTCAAGTACGCATCCGGAAAGTGACCTTTCCGGATGCGTACTTGCTTCTCTTCTTCTATGAGGAAAAAACGCATAGCAAAGTTACGCACGGAAACCAGGCCATTCGAAAACTGTCAAAATTTAGTGATTCCAACTCACAATTCGTCCACGAGATGAGTCACAGAAACGAGTTGACTATTCAATAGGCTCGCATTAACCGGAGGAACCCACTTTCTTTTCCAGCTGCTGTGCCGCAATGAGCAGCGGATCCCAGACTGGCCCGAAGGGAGGGGCATAGGCCAGATCCGCCTGGGCAAAATCCTGTACGCTCATCTTGTTCTGCAGGGCTACTGCCGGAGCGTTGATCCGGTGCGCCACCCCTTCTTCCCCCACCATCTGCACTCCCAGCAGCTTACCGGATTCCCTGTCTCCAGTCATGGCCACCCGGATGGTCTTGGCTCCGGGATGACCGTGCGCCCGGCTCCTGCTCTCGATGCTCACCTGTTCCGGATGAAAACCGTGTTTTTCTGATTCCTGGGCGTTGATCCCGGTTGAGGCCACTTCCAGATCCATCACCCGAAAGACCTGGGTTCCGGCCACCCCGGAGACTTTGCTCTTGCCTCCGATTATGTTGTCCCCTGCTGCCCTTCCAGCGCGATTGGCCCACAGGGCCAGAGGGATCCAGGCTTTCTTTACGGTGACCATATGGAAGGAGTCGGAGCAGTCTCCAGCGGCATAAATGCGCGGGTCGCTGCTTTGCAGATATTCATCCACGGACACCGCATTCGCTGGTCCCAGCTCCAGGCCGGCAGCGGATGCCAATCCGGAATTGGGCTCAATACCCGTGCCCACCAGGACGAACTCGCCGGTGATTTCCCCGTCCTCGCAAACTACATGCAACTGACCATGCCGGGATTCGATCCCCTGAATATCCCTTCCCGGGTAAAGCTCCACTCCTTTACTTTCCAGCTTCTGCTGCACACTGTGGGCCAGGGAGCGATCCATCCAGGGCAGAACATGCGGTCCGGGCTTGACCATGGCCACCTCCAGGCCCAGATTATGCAAAGACTCGGCCATCTCCAGAGCGATGAACCCCATGCCCACTACAATCGCTCTTTGCACCCGGTTTTGTCCCAAGTACTCCTTTATCCTTCTGCCATGCTCCAATGTCTTGAGCACTTCCACTCCGGGCAGGTCGAACCCAGGAAGCCGGGGACGAACCGGAGAAGCGCCCGTGGCGAGCAATAGTCGGTCATAATGGTCGGAAAAGCTTTCACCTTGAAATGTAGTCCCCTGAAGGGACTGACTGGAGGGATCAATACTTTCCACCCGAGATCCCAGTTGCAGATCCACCCCCAGCTTGTCGCGAAAAACTTGTGCCTCTCTCACCACCAGCTCCTGCATGCTGCGCTGCGGCTCGGCAATGGCATAGGGCATGCCGCAGGCGCTGTAGGACACGTCGAAACCCTGCTCGTAAACCGTGACCTGGATTTCCGGAGACCTGCGCCTTATTCTGCTGGCAGCGCTCATTCCAGCGGCATCTCCTCCTATTATAGCTACTCGCATGGATTGCTCCTTGTCTTTTTTCTTGTTCTTCATGACATTCTTTCACAATG
>CAYSPQ010000225.1:0-3675 GCA_964432965.1 uncultured Desulfohalobiaceae bacterium | reverse complement strand
CGCACGATTTGCGGAGACACCTCCTGCACTTCTCGCACGCCCACTGTGTTTTGCACCGTTACTGCGGTGACAGCGGTAACGCCATAGACGCTGTGGGCGGCAAAGGTCTTCAGATCGGCCTGAATTCCGGCTCCCGCGCAGGAGTCGGAACCCGCTATGCTCAAACAGACTTGCATGAGTCTTGCAGTAAAAAAAGTTTAGTTCGTTGAGTTGTCGAGCAATTTGGATCACTGGGTCGTCATGATCAGAGGCGACTGATCAGTTCGTGGGCCACTTTTTCCCCGGAAAGGAGCATTCCCCCGAATACCGGGCCCATGCGATAGGAGCCGAAGCAGGCGTTGGCCGCCATCCCTGCCACGTAAACTCCGGGAAAGACTTCCCGGGTATGCAGCAGGGTGTCCGTTTCCGCCCGTTCCGCCCACATGGACTTTTCGCCCTCAATTGTTCCGGAAGGGGTCCAGAGACGGATGTCGTTCTTGCGGGTGAGAACGGATAGAGCCTCCATGTCGTGCCCGGAGCATTCCACCAGGTAGCGGCAGTTGATAACCAGGGGGTCCACATGAAACCCGGCGATCTTGACCGGGCTGGGGTTGATGACCACTCCGGTGACCCGTAGCTCGCCCTCGTTTTCGCGCAGCACCAGATCCTCCACACCCAGGCAGTTGAATATGTGCGCGCCGCTCTGTGTGGCCTTGGAGGCCAGGGTGGTGGTGGCTTCCACCGCATCAGCGGTATAGTATCCCGTCTTGTACTCCTTAAGGGAAAGGCCTATCTCCTGGGCAAGACGCTTGCCCTCTTCCTGAACCACTATAACGTTCCAGGTCATGCCCCCACCCCACATCCCGCCTCCTATGGCGAGATTGCGCTCGAAGATGGCCACCTTGAATCCGCGGCTGGCCAAGATCCAGGCCGCAGTCATTCCAGAGGGTCCGGCGCCAACCATGGCCACGTCCAGGTGCAGACAGGAGTAGAACTTGTTAAAGTATTCCGAGGCTATGGCCTCGGTTACAACCACCTCGTCCAGGGACATATGACCTCCTGTAGATTTCGGTTTTCGGCGGGATCAGTTGGTGAAGAGAAAATTATACTATTAATTGCCGCTGCTCGCAAGACAAACTGGGTAGTGCTTCTGGCGCGGGGTAATTACGGACGGAGGCTCTCATTCGGAGTCTTTTTCCTGCCCCTCCAGATATGGATTGTCGCTTTGCTCCCTGAATTCATAGTTTAGTCCCTTGCCCAGGCTGCGGCAGATGAAGAGCATGATAACGGTAAAGGGCAGGGCCGCGGTGATGGCCATCTTTTGCAGTGCCTCCAGTCCGCCGGAATAGAGAAGAATGATCGAGGTCCCGGAAATGATCAGGCCCCAGGTGATTTTCTTGGAAGCCGGGGGGACGAGCCTGCCTCTGGAGGTCATCATGGACAGCACATAGGTGGCGGAATCGGCAGAGGTGATGAAGAATATACCCAGCAGGGTTATGGTGATCAGGCTCAAAAGGATACCCAAGGGGAAGAACTCGTAGAGCTCGAATAGCCCCAGGGAGATGTTGCCGGCCACGGTTTCCGCGAATCCCGCCTGCTGGGTTAGCTCCACATGGAAGGCAGATCCTCCGAAGACGCTAAACCAGAGGAAGGTAAGCAGGGTGGGCACCAACAGAGCACCGGAGACGAATTCCCGGATGGTGCGGCCTCTGGAGATGCTGGCCACGAACAGACCCACGAAAGGAGACCAGGAAATCCACCAGGCCCAGTAGAACATGGTCCAGGCCTGGGTCCACTCGTGTCCGCGGAAATGGTTGGTGGACAGGCTCATTTGGAAGAGGGAGGCCAAGTAGTCGGAGAGGGTGTTCAAAAAGAGGCTGAGGATATAGACCGTGGGTCCAGCTGCAAGCATGAATCCCATGAGGATGATGGCCAGCATGATATTGGTCTTGCTCAGTATCTGAATTCCCCTGTCCAGTCCGCTCAGGCTGGAGATCAGGAACAGGACGGTAACCACCGCGATAATGATCACTGTGGTAGTAAAGGTTGCCTCGAAGGGGAACACGGCACCCAGACCGGAGTTGATCTGCATGGCTCCCAGTCCCAGGGATGTCACCACTCCGAAAACTGTGGCGAAGACAGCCAGGGAGTCTATGATGTATCCGGGTGCTGTGTAGATCCTGTCTCTTATGAGGGGATAGAAGCAACTGGAGATAAGAGGGGGCATTCCGCGGCGGAAGGAGAAGTAGGCGATACCCAGGCTCATGGTGATGTAGATTGCCCAGGGCTGCAGCCCCCAATGGAAGAAGCTGTAGCGCATGGCGAATCTGGCTGCCTCTTCCGATTCCGGAGTGACGTGTCCGGCAGGGGAAAGATAGTGGCTCATGGGCTCTGCCACTCCCCAGAAGATCATGCCGATGCCCATCCCGGCGGCGAAAAGCATGCTGAACCAGCCGAAATAGGAATATTGCGGCTTCTCGTGGTCCTTGCCCAGCTTAATTCGGCCGAATTTGCTGGCTGCCAGATAGACATTGAAAATGATAAATACGAAGGCCGCGATCAGATATCCCCAGCCGAACAGCTCAATGACTTTTTCTTCCAGGTAGGAGGCGAGCTGGAAGAGCCCTTGCGGGCTGGCTATTCCCACGCCCACGAAGAAAAGCACGATAAAAAGGGAAATGATAAAGGCGATGTTGTTCCTTAAAAGCTGCATGCGCGGTTCCCCGGGAGGTTTTTCCGGTGCGGGCTCCGGTGGAGATAATAAGATATAACTGCCTCTGGACAAGGGGAAGGCAATCTTTTCCCTGTTTGGCCCTTATCAGATGCCACTGCAAAAAAAATTGAAATGTGGACTTTACTTTTCAGAAGCATGATCGTAGCTTATTGATTTTCTGCCTGCCCCGCCTGCCCCGTGTATTTTCTTCCAATACACCGGGGTGAAACCTTGTCTTTGTTTCACTGAGGTCCTCTGTCTTCCGTCCTCAGTCTTCTGTCCTCTGCGTCTGCAAAAAAGACTTTTTGCAGGCGCATCTTATCAGGGCTAGATGCCGGGAACTATAAAGAGGCAGCAACGGGTTTTGTCCGGCAGGCTCTCGGTGACAGAGCCCATTATATGCTCGAAGGGCTGCTTTTTGTCCCTCTTGCCCAGGATGATGAGGTCCGCTTTGAGACGCTTGGCTTGTCGCGCTATCTGGGAGGTGATGGACCCCACTACCTCCAGAGTTTCCACCCGGCTGAAGTCCGGAGAGCATTCCCCGGCCAGGCGTTCCAGGTTCGCCCTGGCTGTCTGCCGCCTGGTTTCCTCGGCGTAGGGATCCGGGGCGTTCTCACCCACATGGAGCAGATAGAGGGTGTCCGCCTTGATCAGCCTGTTGGCCAGATAGGGTATTACCATGCTGTCCGTTTGTTGAAAGTCGGTGGCGTAAAGGGCTCGCTGGAGCTGTTTCCTGTGACTCAGGTAGGGCCCCTTCTGGTAGATGAACACTGGATGACAGGACATTTGCAGTATATTGGAGACTGAGCTTCCCAACAGGGCCTTGCTTATCACGTTTTTTTTCTTCCAGGGAAGACAGATGAAGTCGGCTTCCAGCTCTTGGGCTGTAGAGCATACAGTGTCAGCAATGCGACCCTGCTTGGCTATGGACTGAATCGCCATTCCCTGCTCGCGGAATTCCTCGGCGAAGGTGTGCAGCGAAT
>CAYSPQ010000224.1:0-3687 GCA_964432965.1 uncultured Desulfohalobiaceae bacterium | reverse complement strand
CCTGTTACCCCCTGGCCCTGGAGGGAGCGCTCAAGCTAAAGGAAATATCCTATATACATGCGGAGGGTTATGCGGCCGGAGAGATGAAGCACGGCCCCATTGCCCTCATCGAGCCGGACTTTTTCACCCTCGCTCTTGTCCCGAACGACGAACTGCGAACCAAGATGCTCTCCAATCTGCAGGAAATCCGCTCCAGGGGAGGGCCAATCCTCAACTTAACCCAACCCGGGATGGAGGAGGATTTGGACGCCAGATGGGAAATGCCCCAAGTGAGCGATCCACTGGAGGGATTTCTTTTCCTGCTGGCCATGCAATTGTTCGCCTACGAAATAGCCGTCTATCTGGGCAAGGACGTGGACCAGCCCAGAAATCTGGCCAAGAGCGTAACCGTGGAATAGGGGGGTTATGCAGCCTTATCGTCTCCTCTTATGCCTGGCATTGCTCGCCCTCTTTGTCGCCTCACCCCCGGTCTGGGCGACTTCCCAGGCCTCCCAGGTAAAGGCGGGGGAAGGGCGCTTCCTTCAACTCTTGGACAACCCGGAGCAGGCAAAGCACCGCTCCAACTGGCTCAAACTGGAGAAAACCCTTCTAAAAGGTTATAACACCCAGCCCGAGGGACGACATGCCGCAAAGGCCCTGTATTTCCTGGGACGAACCTACGAGGAACTGGGCAAGCGTTCCTATTTGAAGGACGATTTCCGCCAGGCAGTGCAGTACTTTGAAAAAGGGGTCCGTGAATTCCCGGACAGTTCCTGGTCCCGCCGCGGGAAGCTCCACAAGGCCAAAGTCAGGCTCAACCACCTGCAACAGCAGGATCAGGCCTATCTGGATCTTTTCACCATAGTGGACGAATACCCGGCAGGGGAAGTCAGGGATAGGGCTCAAGATCTACTGCGTGATCTGGAGCGGGATCAGATGAGCCGCCACGAGCTCTCCGAGGAGATCGATGTTCCGGAGCCGGAGGCAGCTCCCCCTTCCATGTCCAGGCTGGAGGGAATAAGGCACTGGGGCCAAGAAGGTTATTCCAGAGTGGTTCTGGATATGGAGGAAGAGGCAAGCTACAATTCCTTCGTGCTGGAGCCCAATCCGGTAGCAGAAAAACCCCTGCGCTTAGTCATTGACTTACAGGAGACATGGGTTCCGGACAATGTAAAAAGGAGCTTGGAGCTGGACGGAGAGCCCTTGCAGCGAGTCCGAACGGGCCAGTATCGCGAATCCACTAGTCGCGTAGTTTTCGATGTGGATGAGTTGCAAGAGTATGAAGTCTTCACCCTGAAGGATCCGGATAGATTAGTGGTGGATCTTCACGGCTCAGGCTCCAACATTGCTCAGGGATCCGAAGGGGCTCCAGAGGAGACCCAGGAGTTGCCCATTCACCTGGGAGAGGATTCCTCCAGGGAAAATCTGGTGCAGCAGCTGGGTCTGGATATAGAAACCGTCATGCTGGACCCCGGTCACGGAGGTAGCGACCCGGGGGCGGTGGTAGAAGGAGTCATGGAAAAGGACATAGCCCTGCGCATGGCCAAGATACTGGGCGAAACCCTGGAAGAACAGGGATTCAAGGTAAAGTACACCCGCAAAGAGGACAAGTACGTTTCCCTGGAGGAGCGCACCGCGATTGCCAACTCGCAGAATGCGGACCTTTTTATTTCCTTGCACACCAACGCCCACGACAACCACAACGTGCAGGGAGTGGAGGTATACAACCTCAACCTGGCCAGCTCCCAGGAAGCGGCCGAGGTGGCAGCTAGGGAGAACGCGGTCTCCCGCAAGCAGATCAGCGATCTGGAGCTCATCCTTACCGACCTCATGCTCGAGTCCAAGATCGAAGAGTCCGCGAAACTGGGGGACAAGGTGTTGCAGAAGTCCATACAGTACTGCCGACAGTTCTATGAGTTAAAGTCCAACGGTTTGCGCCAGGCGCCGTTTTATGTGTTGATGGGAGCCCAGATGCCAGCCATACTGGTGGAGATAGGTTACCTAACTCATCCGGAGGATCGTCGGCGGATGCAGGAATACGCTTATCTCAAACGCCTGGCCTGGGGAATTACCCAGGGAGTAAAGGCTTACGAGGAGGAGGTCACCCAGTACGCCGAAAACTAGGGCTCGAGCATATCTAGGGCAGGATTTACAAGCGAGAGCAAAAAGATTCCTTTTTCGTCTCAGGACTTTAGGAACAGATATACGGCCAGCCCGAAAAGGATCACGGCAAAGGCCTTCTTGAAATCAGCGGTGGACACTCCCTCCAGCAGGCGCGCCCCTATCTGGGCGCCGGCGATCCCGCCCAGCCCCAGGAGCAGACCCGCCTTGTAGTCCACGTTCTCCAGTTTGCCGTGCGCCCAAAGGGCGGAAACGGATATGACCAAGATGGCTGCAAAGGAGGTCCCCACCGCCTGCTGGGCTGAATAGCCCAGAAAAAGAAGGATGGGGATCATCAAGAATCCTCCTCCCAGGCCGGTCATGGAGGCCCCAAGCCCTACGGCCACGCCCAGAACAATCATGAGCAGGGAATAAAGCATTTTTCCTCTCCAGAAATCTCCTTCCTGGGTTGCCGAACCAAGTTTTCGTTTCGGGGACTTGCGTACAAGGCATGTCGCGGCAATATCCTTTCCTCCCTTGACAAAAGGATAATAGATGCCATTAACAAGATCAGCAACCCGAGAAATGAAGATTAGACCCCTAATCGAACGGTTCCATCCCATGTCTTTGTTGGGAGCTTCGCCCCCGAGCCTCTATTGCCTTGGCTCCCAGCAGGTCTTGCAAAGAAGGCCTTTTTCACCCCATGCTTATCGAAGAATTGCATTGTAAATATCCACGAAAATCAGGTAGATGCAACTCAACTTTATGCTTGCTGGAGGTGAAGCCTATGAGACTGCACGAGTTCCGCTGCCAGAATTGCGGCAAAGAGTTCGAGGAGTTCTTGAGCAGCCGGAGTGAACAACCGGCATGCCCCAGTTGCAACAGCAGCGAGGTCAAGCGCCTGCTGTCAGCGGTAAAGCAAAGCGGCTCCTCCAAGGAGAGCGCCCCCCTCGGTTCCGCCTGCTCTCCGGCAGGAGGATTCTCCTGAGCTTAAAAGCAGCGGGGTTCCGGTCGGAACCTACAAGATGCGCCTGCAAAAAGTCTTTTTTGCAGGCGCAGATGTCAGAAGACAGAGGACGGATGACTGAAAAATCAATAAGTTACGATCAGGGGTCTGAAAAGTAAAGTCCACATTTCAATTTTTTGCAGATGCATCCTACAAGTCACGAGCCTGGAAGATGACCGAAAAAAAGCCTCATCTTTTGGATTTTTCCTATCCCCAACTCGAGACCTGGGTAAAGGATATAGGTCTGCGGGCCTTCCGGGCCAAGCAGATCTGGTTCTGGGTGTGGGGAAAACGCATCACCGACTTCTGGAAAATGACGGATCTGAGAAAGGATATTCGGCAAGAGCTGGAACAAGGGCTCTCCTTGTTTCATCCGCAAGTACATACAGTGAGGCGAAGCAGGGACGGGACCATCAAATTCCTAGTAGAGCCTTGGGACGGCGGTTCGATGGAGGCGGTGCTCATACCTGAGGAAGATCACTACACCCTTTGCCTTTCCTCGCAAATAGGGTGCTCATTGGGCTGCTCCTTTTGTAGCACCGGTCAAATGGGATTCTCCCGAAATCTCAGCTCAGGGGAAATCCTGGCCCAGATTTTGCTTG
>CAYSPQ010000223.1:0-3702 GCA_964432965.1 uncultured Desulfohalobiaceae bacterium | reverse complement strand
GTTCTTCTTTGAATTGATCTATAGATAGAAGCCATAACTTTTAAAGTCTCTTCATTTGATACTTCAGGAAGATCACTTTCAACCAATTCAACAAGTTGGTCTAACAGAGATTTTAGTGGCGACTTGTCCAATAACTTCTCAGAAACCTGGAAATGATATTTATCAAAAGCTAACTCCAAAAGACTTAAAGCTGTTTTATCAGTAAACTCATTATTAGAGTCCATGTCAAAACTACACAATATTGATTCGACTACATTGGATATATCTTGAAGTTCTGTAGAATAAGCCATTTGTTGGGTGTTGTAATAGGGCACTTTCTTATAGTTTCTATAACTATATGCCTCTTCATAAAAAGAACAGCCTGAACATTTATCATATGAGCGAGTTTGCCCACAACATAAGTTACAAATATATGCATTTTCAGTTTTGCAGTTGCGTTTTCCCTTTTTGGAATTACATATGACGCACTTAGCCATATTATTTTCCTTGTTTATTCTAGCTAGTTTATGGTTTATAACCTAGAAAAGATTGCTTGTGCCAAATGCCTGTTCTGTTTGAATGTTGTATGATATAAAATTTGTGAGGTGGATTTATGGCTTTTACGGACTCGGAAAAGAAGCAAGTGGATTGGGTCCTGCAAAAATTCTGGCAAAAAAATCGCCCGCCCGAACGTGCCAGGCATCAGGTGGATCTACATTACGAAATAAAAAATCAGTCAGTAGTAATATTCCAGCTGCGAGTTTTCTGGTTAAATCATTCTCAGACGGTTCGAGAGCCTATAGCAAAGGCCACATATGTCAAGAAGTCCGGTAAATGGAAAATATATTGGCAGCGCGCTGATATGAGATGGCACCTCTATGAGCCGTATACAGAAGCTCAGGATTTGGAAACGTTCTTGCAGGTAGTCGAGGAAGATCCTTACGGATGCTTCTGGGGATGAGTGAATAAACCATTCTATATGAATCAAAAGCAGGAGTCGGCTCAATGTCCAAATCCGCGGCACGTGATTTTGAGGCATTCTACAGCTATTTTCACGGATTTATAATGATTCTTAAGGTGGACTGATAGCCGCAGTTCACTATGCTTCGCCTTCAACTGGAGCATCCTGGTGCGGGAGCTGTTCAAAGCTGGAACCACAAAGAAGACGGCCAACGCCCCAACGGGCTATTTATTCTGCTTCCAGTCAGGCTCATTCATCTGAGAGCTAAACGTGACGCAAGATTTAACATGCCTCCTGGAACCCCCCGGAGGGGGATCGGCTAATAGCAGATAGCACCCTCCCTTCAGGGCTGACAGGACAGCAGTTAACGATATCCGACAGCTCCATGACAAGCAAGGTATGTTAGACGGAATCGATTAGGAGGCTCCTAAGCCAGCCCCGCAGAAAAAGAACAGGGCTCTGCCGATTCGGCACTTTTACTCCGCGACGCAGGCCTCGTACACTTCTCCGAACTCTTCTTCCAGTTTTTCTAACTCCTCCCCAGCAGTTTCCAGATGAATTTCGTTCAGTGTCATGCCGTGGACGGTTGCCTCATCAGCAGACAGAATGTGCACTTTATGGAGTTCCAGGAGATCATCCACCTGTCTCAGCTCTTCCGCCTCCTCTGGTAGCTCACCGTATTCCTGGCAATAATCCCTGCTGAACTCAATGATGTCCATCAGCATTGCCTTGCTTATAGCCTCTTTGAGGCTCTCTACTTCATGTTCAGCCATGTCCTGGGTCATCTCTTCAAAGGACTGCTGCATGGTTTCTTCGGAGCTTGCGTCGAATACCTGCTGGTCTCCGCAGCCATAAACCAGCAGCAAGACCAAAACAACTAGTGCCAAAACGGTTTTTCTCATACCATTCTCCTTTTTTTCAGGGTTTATTCAACGAATCTATGTTCATTAATAAAATAATAGTTGGTCAAATTCACCATCAGTGAGAGAACGATCTAAAATAACCCGAGTTGAGCGAAACCCGCCTCAGCTCGGGTTGTGCCTGTATGACACTGGATGGTGTACTCCCTATAAACCATTGTTTAGCAAAGGTTTGCAGCACTCATGTGAATTATGGAACAAAGATGTTTCTCGACTTTTTGGGCTTCAAGGGGGATAAGGCTATCCAGTCCTTGATACCTACGGAATAGGAAAATGTCAACACCAGTCCTGGAAAGTTATTGACAGATCGCTTAAAATCCCTCAATATTCGATACTTGTTCAGCTTTTCACAAGGCTTGGCGATCTTTGCCTCAAAAGTAAGTTGCCTTGGAAGATGCTGGCTGATATCAATTTTGCGACCCAGCTACACCTTCAGGTAAAACTTAATGCCGCCAAGGAGTATTCCTCGAGGCCGATCACGTATCAAAAACCGACGTTGCTGGAATGTTTGCCGCAGGAGACTTTGTGGGTCGCTTTCTGTAGATTAGAGTGGCCTTGGGTGAAACTGGTCCGGGTTATAGTCTGATTGGACTTAAATTTGGGGAAAGGCAAACAGATGACTACAGTGAAGAGCGTTTTATCTGTCGTAGCTGCGAATGATACCTTGTGCTGGGCGACGACTGTCCCCTGAGATTAGGCCTCATGTCTTGCGACTACCTGCAATGATAGATGAAAACGACGAACTGAACCGCTTCCGGGCTATGGGTATTGTATACCTGCTGGTGGGTGCTTGTGTCCAGTTCCAAGTGTTGTGGAATAAGAACAAGATGGTGACTTGAAAGTCTTTTGGGGTCCTCTGAGCATATAACTTTTACAACTCATAAACATTAATTGCCTTTCATTTTCACTTTGTCCCGAAACTGTGACAGTCACATGTGACAACCCTCTTTAATCACATCGCAGAACGAGTGAATCGCGGCAACCCTTCCCCTTCGATCTTGCCCGACTACAGCGCCTCATTTTAGTCCAACCAATTTTCCGCAGAGCTAAAACTCTTTCGGCACGAATCATGCTTTACTTTTGCATCCTTTTACTACAAGAGAACGAGGACTTCTTATAAACCCTCCTGCCTGCGAAACCTCCGGGACAAAGAAGCAGGGAAATAGGAGCTGAAATAGTGGCCTGGTGCGATGAGAGCCCGGTTTCCTCAACTCTAAAAAACTGGAATCAGCACAGGCTGACACACTGCAGCTTCAGGAAAATAACAGGCATACATAACTGCTTTTTCTGTTTTTTCTTGGCAGCTTGGCCTGGGCTTGACTATGACTATCCCTTCCAGTCTTTGGAACGGGTAGTTGCCTTCAGGAAAACCGAAAAAGGAGTTCTGATCATGGGTTGGCTATACGTAAACAGATTCTACAAGACGGAAAACACCGAGCAGGAGGCCAGGGAGGCGATGGATAGCGTGGCTCAACACTGGCGGAACGTGGCCCTGGATCTTGGCTTCGACCCGGAAAGGAATGTCACTACGGAGGAAGGGGACAGGATCTGCGCAGTCTTTATCAGCGAGGAACTGGATTCCACCATGCGCGAGGAGCCCGGGGATTGGTGGTAAAAGCGGAACAAGGGGCCCGTCACTACTCCGTAATCAAGATCAAAGCAACAGGGATGAGGGCATCACAGCTTTCGTTTAATGATGCCATGAACAAAAAAGATGCTTGAGCCTGATTAGAAGATGTATCTGCAAAAAATTGAAATGTGGACTTTACTTTTCAGATGCCTAATCTTAACTTATTGATTTTTCTGCCTGCCCCGCCTGCCCCGTGTATTTTCTTCCAATAC
>CAYSPQ010000222.1:0-3704 GCA_964432965.1 uncultured Desulfohalobiaceae bacterium | reverse complement strand
AGTCCTTGAGAAGGTTGCTGCACTCCTGCCGGTAATAACCCTCCTGCCACCAGAAATAGTGATTGAGCCAGGGTACATCGTCGGGATAGCTGAGCCGGGAGATTACTGCTCCGCTTCGCGGGTCGCGCGTGCCGAAGAGCAGCCCGGACACGCGCGCCTGGGTCATGGCGCCCAGGCACATGAGGCAGGGCTCCAGGGTGCAGACAAGCAGGGTTCCCGGAAGGCGATAGTTCGCCTTGACCCGGGCCGCCTTTCGCAGGGCGAGCACCTCCGCGTGCGCGGTGGGGTCTTTTTGGTTGACGCACAGATTGTGGCTTAGGCTGAGCACGGAGCCGTCCGAGTCCAGCAATAGGGCTCCCACGGGTATCTCTCCGGCCTGCTGGGCCTTGCGCGCCTCGCTCAGGGCCAGGCCCAGCCAGTGCTCGGCTTCCGCTTGAGTGTAATGGTCGTAGGCCATTTAGCTTCAGTATCTGCAGGTAAACTTGCTTATTTTTTGAAAAGTGGGAAGAAGGTATCAATTCCCGGTGCAGTGCAGATAATCTACCGCGTTGCGGAAAAGGGAGCTTCCCAGGGGACTGGTGTGGCCTCTGGTCCAGCTGGGATGGTTGGTCCAGTGGTTGTATGCCTCGGGGTGAGGCATGAGACCAAAGACCCTTCCGGTAGGGTCGCACAATCCGGCTACAGCCAGGGGCGACCCATTGGGGTTGGCCGGATAGTCTGTGGCTATCCCGCCCCGGGAGTCCGCATACTGTACTGCGATTTGTCCCTGTCTTTGCAGGCGCTGCAAGGTCTCTTCCCCGGAGGGGATGAGCTTCCCCTCGCCGTGACGCACGGGCATGGAAAGCAGATCCAGGCCCCGGGTGAATATGCAGGGGCTTTCCGGATTGCAGACAAGGTGCACCCATCTGTCCTCGAACCTGGCGGAATCGTTGTGACTCAGGCTGACCTGCCTAGCCAAGGGCTCCTCGGGCCATCCAGGAAGCAGGCCCAGTTTGGCCAATAGCTGGAACCCGTTGCAGATTCCCAGAATGAGACCCCCCCGATGATGTAGCTGCCGGATTTCCTGCAGCAGGTAACTACCTTCAGGGGATAGGGTGTGCGAATAGCGGGCCGCAGCCGCCTGGGCGGCGCCCAGATGATCGCCGTCCAGGAAGCCTCCGGGAAAGATCAGGAAGTTGTAGTCCCGAATACGGGTCTTTCCCTGCACCAGATCGGAGAAGTGAGCCACGCTCGCTGTGTCCGCTCCGGCGATGCGCGCGGTATGGGCGGTTTCCCGCTCGCAGTTGGTTCCGTGCCCGGTCAGAACCAGGGCCTTGGCAGCTGCCATTTACCGAAGTCTCCAGGGTTTGGGCTGGTTTCTGGGCATTGCCTAGCAGCGAATTATCAAGATAATGGGCTCTAGTCGGCAAGTCAACCGAGTGCCACTTTCGACAGGCAAAAGTGGACTTTTGTCCTTTGAGCAGTTATCTTTCCCAATCGAAGAAATCCATAGCCGACGGAGCAAATGATTCGTCCAATTCAGCAAGGGAAAAGGTGACTCCGCGATGAGAACCAAGTTCATCTTCATTACGGGAGGGGTGCTCTCCTCGCTGGGCAAGGGTCTGGCCGCGGCCTCCATCGGCTCGCTTTTGCAGTCGCGCGGGCTCAAGGTGACCATTCAGAAGCTCGACCCCTATATAAACGTGGATCCCGGAACAATGAATCCCTTTCAGCACGGGGAGGTCTTTGTTACCCAGGACGGCGCGGAAACCGATCTGGATCTGGGTCACTACGAGCGCTATCTGGATGTGCCCATGGGCCAGAACAATAACTATACCTCGGGCAGCATCTACTATGAGGTGATCAAGAAGGAAAGGCGCGGGGACTACCTGGGAGGAACGGTTCAGGTCATTCCCCATGTCACCGACGAGATCAAGAAGGCAATCTGCGGAGTGGCCAATAACGAGGAACATGTGGCCCTTATAGAGATCGGCGGAACGGTGGGGGACATCGAGGGCCAGCCCTTTCTGGAGGCTATTCGGCAGTTGGGATACGACCTGGGCAAGGAGAATGTGCTCTACATGCACCTAACCCTGGTGCCCTATATAAGGGCCGCCGGGGAGCTGAAGACCAAGCCCACCCAGCACAGCGTGAAGGAGCTGCGCAGCCTGGGGATTCAGCCGGATATAGTCCTTTGCCGCTCCGAGGTGGAGCTGGAGGAGAGCATCAAGAGCAAAATCGCCATGTTCTGCAACGTGGACCCGGATGCGGTCTTCTCCGCGGTGGATGTGGCCAATATCTACGAGGTGCCCAAGGCCTTCTACGACGAGGGCCTGGATCAGAAGATCGCCATAATGCTCAAGCTTCCGGCCAAGAATCCGGATCTGCAGAAATGGCGCGACCACTTGCACGACATGAACAATCTGCAGGGCAGGGTGACCATCGGGATCGTGGGCAAGTACGTGGATCTCAAGGAGTCCTACAAGAGCCTGCACGAGGCCCTGATTCACGGCGGCGTGGCCAACGGGGTGGAAGTGGAGCTAAAGCATATTAATGCCGAGGAGCTGACCGAGGGGAACCTGGGCTATCATTTCAGAGACGTGGAGGGTATACTTATCCCGGGAGGCTTCGGAACCAGGGGAATAGAGGGCAAGATACTGGCCAGCGGGTACGCCAGGAGAAACCGTATTCCCTTTTTCGGCATCTGCCTGGGGATGCAGTGCGCGGTTGTGGAATTCGCCCGCAACGTGCTGGGTTATGAAGGGGCCAATTCCAGCGAGTTCGACTCGCAGACCCCTTATCCGGTAATTTATTTGATGACCCAGTGGTACGATCAAGCCAATCAGGCCCTGCAGATGCAGGATGTGAATTCGGACAAGGGCGGCACTATGCGCCTGGGCGCCTATCCCTGCGTCCTCAGGGAGGGTAGCAGGGCCCGGGCCGCCTATGGCAGCTCGGAAATTTACGAAAGGCACAGGCACCGCTACGAATTCAACAACGAATACCGCGAGGAGTTCGAGGAGGCGGGAATGCTCCTGAGCGGAATCTCACCGGACGACACTCTGGTGGAGATAGTGGAGCTGGAGGACCATCCCTGGTTCGTGGCCTGTCAGTTCCATCCGGAGTTCCAGTCCAATCCCATGCGGGTGCATCCCCTTTTCCGGGATTTCATCAGGAAATCCCTCAAGAGGTGAGGCAAGGTGCAGCCAAAATGAGACAAAGTGATTTGTTTGCCCAAAGCCGGGAAGGGCTTTTCTTCATCCTGGGCCCCTGCGTGGTGGAGAGCAGGGATGTCTGTTTGCGCGTGGGGGAGAGGCTGGCCAGGATTCGCCGGGATCTGGACGTGCCCATAGTCTTCAAGTCCTCCTTCGACAAGGCTAATCGCAGCTCCCTGCACAGCTTCCGCGGGCCCGGTCTGGAGCAGGGGCTGAAGGACCTGGAGGAGGTGGGGCGCAAAACCGGTCTGCCCCTGACCACCGACATCCATCAACCGGAGCAGGCGCCGCCGGTGGCGGAAGTGGCGGATGTGGTCCAGATACCCGCCTTTCTGTCCCGGCAGACGGATCTGCTGCAGGCAGCAGCTCGCACGGGGAGGGTGGTAAACGTGAAGAAGGGGCAGTTTCTGGCTCCCTGGGACATGGCCAATGTGGTGAACAAGATAGCAGAGTGTGGGAACCAGGCTGTGTGGCTGACCGAGCGCGGGTCCGCTTTCGGATACAACAACC
>CAYSPQ010000221.1:0-3718 GCA_964432965.1 uncultured Desulfohalobiaceae bacterium | reverse complement strand
AATCTCTTGTACTCCTCCCTGTGCCAGATCTCCTTCAGCTCCAGGTTCTTTATGTTGCCGAACTCCGCATGCTGCAGCTCATAGTCATCGCCACGGAAGCGATGGGTTGCGCCTGCCTGCACCGGTACCTGGGTATAAATGCAGGGAGTGACAGCTCCTTCCTCACTCAGGCACAGGGCCCGCTCCACGTTTTCCGTGCACTTGCCGGGATCCAGATAGGGATTGTAGATGTGGCCAAACACCCGGGAACTCAGCTCGGAGCCGGAAAAAAGCTCTGTCAGCCTCGATCTCAACTCCTCGTATCCCTGCCTGCTGTCCGCAAGCAGAGCTTCGGACTCCATTTCCGCGGTCAGTGGCAAAGTAAGGCTGGACAGGACCACGTAGTCCACTCCGGCATCCAGAAACACACCCGGCAGCTTGGGCAGATCCTCCTCCAGGTGAGAACGCAGCAGCATGTAGGCCAGATGGATGTCCGGAGTGTGGCTTCCCAGCAGCTCCTTCACCCTGTTCAGCTCCTCTATAACGCTCATCACCCGTTTGTAGGAGGTGCCCCTTCGAGCCTGATCATTCTTGCGGTCCAGGCCGGCCAGGGACAGGGCCAGCACATCCAGGCCACTGTCCACTGTTCTTCTCAGGGTCTCGGAATCCAAAAGATTGGCATTGCTGGTGCAGCCAGCCATAAAGCCCTTCTGCTTGACCCCCTCCAGCATGTTCCAGAAATCTGGATGCAGAAAAGGCTCTCCCCAACCCTGCAGATATATCAGCTTCACCTTCTTCAGCCTGGACAGGAACAGGTAAAAGATCTCCGGATCCATATGCCCGGAGCGCCACAGGGAGCTCCAGGTGCTTCTGGGGCAATAAGCGCAGGAGGCGTTGCACTGGGTGGTTATTCCCACCTGGATCCAGTCCAGATCCGGATGAATGGCGGGAAACAGCCTGCGCATATGCTTTTCTGCCTCCTTTGCCCAATTCTCTACCTGAGCTTTACGTCGGGCCCTGGCATAAGGCTAAATGTAGCCCTCCGGCCAAAAAACGATTCTCGAGCCCTGGGCAGCTTAAACCTCTGTCAAGCAGTTGCTGGGCTTTACTGTCCGGCTTGTTCCCAACTGCGGCTAGCCGGGATCAAATTGCATCCGCTGGAAAAGATTGTAGAAACGGTGTCCGTATGTCTCCTGCTCCAGCACTTGTTGCTGCAGCCTCTGCCGAAGGCTTTCCCTGGCCTCCGGATTTTTCAGATAGTAGCGTGCTTTTTCTCCCAGTTCCCGGGGATTGCGGAAGGTGGCCACGTGGCCTCCCCAAGGCTGCTCCTGCAGTATCTGCTGCTCCTCCGTGATCTGAAACCCTCCTGCTGCGGGTATCTCGAAGAAGGCCGGATTCAGGCCGTCGTGCTCGGGGAAATCCTTGCCGTGCGGATTTAGCACAATCGTGGAGCAGGCGTAGGCCTCCAGGTTGCGCGGGGAAAAAATGGGACCCTTGGAGTTTACCCACTGATTGCTCGACCATCCGCTGCCCCATACATCCACCTTTGTCCCCAGGGCTTCGCTCACCCGGCGCACGAGCTCCTCCTCGTACTCCCCGTATTGGGAAATGAGAACCACCTCGCTGCCGTATCTGCGTCGTGCCTTGGCTCCTGCCTTTACCTTGCGATTGTGGTGGAAGGGACAAGCGGCAAAGGGCAGGTGCACCACATTTTTTGCTCCCCGAGAGCGAAGTAGTTCCACGTCCTTCTGGAAGGAAAGGGCAAGCACGTCCACCAGGGAGTCGGTTTCCAGGATCCTTTGCACCTGTTCCCGGTTCCGCACCTGTGGACCCCACCAGTAGATGATCTTTATTATGGGATTGATTTCTCGGATAGCCTCAACAGTTTCCCTGTCCAGCATTCCCTGCAGGCTGATAACCAGCGGGGTCTTGTTCCGCTTGACCATGTCCCGCACTCTGTAATTGGACATCGTCTCCCAGGGGACGAAGGTTCCGGGCAGACCCAATCTCTTCAGAAGATTGTGCATTCGGTCGGAGATCTTGGAGACCGGCTCGGGGCAGTTGTGGAAATGAATTGCCGACTCCAGCCCCAGGGAATAAAGACCCGCCTCCACCACCCATGTCCACTTGTTCGCCCCCAGGGGACCTTCTATGGTCACCTGTTTCTTGTCTGTGGCATTGGGAGGCCCTTCGAAATACCTCCGCATAGCTCGGGCTCCGTTTGGGGTTAAGCTATTCCCGAAAGACAGTTCCCTTTCCGGATATAACTGCTGTTGCGCTGCGGTCAAGAAAGGAGGCTATTCCAATTGAAGCCAGGCCTTGTTTTCCCCGCCCAGCTGGAGCAGGCCATACAGGATAGCCACCGGCAAAAGAAGCAGAAGGGAAGGCAGACCCATGCCCAGTTGAAAATACAGGAGCACCCCTGCCAGGCTGAAAAGGAGAAACCCCCAAAAGCCCCACTTCTTCCACAGAAACAATGCTACCGCACAGGCCACTTTTGCCAGGGCCACCAGAATAAGTCCGGTAAACACCCATTCCGGAGCCTGCGGGTACATCTCCGCCAGCTCCTGGTGCAAAAAAATTTGCCTGCTGGCTTCAATCAAATTGGCTCCAATGATTACCACCAGCCATATAGTCAAGAGGATATGGCGTTGGCGTTCCTGCATAACCTGCCTTCTCCCACTCTTTCAATTCTCTGCCATAGCATATCTGCCGCAAAAAGAGCCAGTCCCCGGAAAAATCGATCCCGGGGACTGGCTATACGTCAGGATATGACCGGCCCGCAACAGCATCTGGCTACTGTTCCGGCAGCTCCATTTCCACCACTCCGGAAGCGGCAAAAAGTATCATACCGATTATGACCAGGGAAAAGAGGGCATAGCCCCAAACTCCGTCCCGGGCCAAGGCATATATGGTGGGTATCAGGCCCCAGACGGCAACTGTGCATCCTATGGTCATGCCGAAGATCATGAAGCCATCCCCTGTAAAGAACTCATTCCACCACACCGAATGCAGGTAGGGCATGGTTCCGTACAAGGTCTCCCATATCTCCGGGCCGGACATGCCCTCGAAGATCAGGGCGAAAGTGAAGTAGGGATTCATGGCCGTGGCCTGGGGCCATAATATGGAGATTATCGGCCCTATTAGACAGATAACGCAGGTGGCGAAGGTTATCCAATAGACAACCGCGCCGTACACCCTGTTGTATAGCGGCGCAACCGGCCTTTCTTCTGTCATGAGATCTACCTCCGGATTTGTTTCAAAATTTGGCCTAGTCCTTCTGTCTGGACTCCTTGATCAGATTGAAGCCAACGAAGAGAAAGAGCAACGCCAATACAGTGAAATCCAACCAATAGGGAGTGGGCTTTATCACCTCGAACATGGCCAGGGCCCTGGTCACCAGGCCCCAGGCGGAAAAGCCCATGAGGGCTATCAGCAGCCAGCGCACAAATCCGGCCTTGATCTGCACCAGCAACAGGGAACCAAAAAGCCCTCCCACAACTTGCCCCGCCAACCAGGGAGCGGCAAACAGCGGGATCAAGGCACCCATCAGGAAGTAGGGCCAGACCGCGATGCAGTCACCCATGCCCAGCAGGACCACGCTGTTGGCAGCAGCCACCTTCATGGGAGTGCCGGCTATCACATTCTGGAAGGGCACCATGGCCCATCCCGCTCCCATGCCGAAAAATCCGGAAACCAGGCCCACGAACAAAATGGCCAGAAAAAGCCAGCCCATGCG
>CAYSPQ010000220.1:0-3746 GCA_964432965.1 uncultured Desulfohalobiaceae bacterium | reverse complement strand
ATTCCCTGGAATTCGCCATCTTTCCCACTGTTCTGCTGGCCACCACGCTGTTCCGTCTGGCCCTGAACGTGGCCTCCACCAGGCTTATCCTCCTGCAGGGGGATACAGGGCCGGACGCAGCGGGCAAGGTGATCCAGTCCTTCGGCCAGTTCGTGGTGGGTGGGGACTACGTGGTCGGGGTGGTGGTCTTTATTATTCTGGTGGTAATCAATTTTATAGTCATCACCAAGGGGGCCAGTCGAGTGGCGGAAGTTTCCGCCCGCTTTACCCTGGACGCCATGCCGGGCAAGCAGATGGCCATAGACGCGGACCTGAACGCCGGGGCCATCTCCGAAGAGGAGGCCCGCAGGAGGAGGGAGGAGATCTCCCAGGAATCCGACTTCTTCGGGGCCATGGACGGAGCCAGCAAGTTCGTCCGCGGAGACGCCATAGCCGGCATAGTCATCACCTGCGTCAATATTGTCGCCGGGCTGAGCATAGGGGTTATGCAATTGGGCATGCCTCTGGTGGAGGCGGCCCAGACCTACACCATCCTCACCATCGGCGACGGTCTGGTCAGCCAGATTCCCGCCCTGGTGATTTCCACCGCAGCGGGCATTCTCGTCTCCCGCACCGGCGGAACTTCCGACCTGGGCTCGGAGATAAAGAGTCAGCTCACCTTCAACCCCAGAGCCATAATGGTGGTGAGCGGGATCCTTTTCTTCTTCGCCGTATTGCCCGGCCTGCCCTTCCTGCCCTTTCTCCTTCTCTCCGCTTTGCTCGGGTCGGTGGCCTGGCATTTGACCCGGGCCGCAGCCCGCAAGAGCGAGGAAGCAGAGGTGGAGGAGGCTCCACAGGAGACAAAACGGGAAGAGAACTACGAGGAAATGCTCACCGTGGATCTTCTGGAGCTGGAGGTGGGGTACGGCCTGGTGCCCTTTGTGGACGCATCCCAGCACGGCGAGCTCCTGGAAAGGATTCGCTCCATCCGCAAACAGTTCGTACAGTCGCACGGGGTGATCATCCCCCCGGTCCATATCAGGGACAACCTGCAGCTCGGGCCCAATCAGTACGCCCTTTATCTCAAGGGAGTGCGTATAGCCACCGCGGAGATCATGCCCAATCATTATCTGGCCATGGATCCGGGCTCGGTTGCGGAAAAAGTGGACGGAAAGGAGACGCGGGAGCCAGCCTTCGGCCTTCCGGCCCTGTGGATCACCGAGGACAAGAAGGAAAGGGCCCAGATAGCCGGTTACACCGTGGTGGACTGTACCACGGTAATGGCCACGCACTTGAGCGAGGTAATAAAGCGTCATCTCCATGAGCTGATCGGGCGGCAGGAGGTACAGAATTTGCTTGATACAACTGCCAAGAGCTATCCCAAACTGGTGGAGGAGCTGGTGCCCAACCTGATGAGCCTGGGAGCGGTTATGCGGGTCTTGAAGAACCTCTTGCGCGAGGACGTGTCCATAAGGGACATGCGCACCATCCTGGAGACCCTGGCGGATCATGCCCCCCAGACGCAGGATACTGAGCTGCTCACGGAATATGTCCGGCAGGCCCTGGCTCGCCATATAAGCACCAAAGTTGCAGGGGAGAGCAATGTGCTGCCGGTTATAACCTGCGACAACCAGCTGGAGGAGACAATTCAGAAAGCGGTGCAGTATACCGGGCAGGGCAGCTATCTGGCTCTGGATCCCAAAACCGCGGAGCAGTTTTTGAGCAACCTTTCCGAGCGGATCAAGCAGTCTGGAGCGGACAGACAGCCGGCCCTGCTCTGTGCGCCAAACATCCGACCCCATGTTAAACGATTGACTGAGCAGTATCTGCCCCGCCTGCCGGTGCTTTCCTACAACGAGGTGACACCGGAGGTACAAATACAATCCCTGGGAACGGTGCCCCTGAATGCAAGTTAAGGTCTTCGAAGCAGAGAACATGAGCCAGGCCTTGCGCCGGGTGAAGCAGGAACTGGGTCCCAGTGCCATCATCATCTCCTCCCGGACGGTGCGCAAGGGAAAAGCCGGCCTTCTGAAAAAGCCCAGGCTGGAGATCACCGCCGCCCTGGAAGAGGAAAGCGGTTCTTTACAGCAACAATGCGGGGAGCAGGAGAGGAATGACTCGGCTGCATGTGCGGCTTCCTCCCTGTCCGAGGCCTATAGGCAACAGCAGGCTATGAGATCCGCCGGCAGGGAGAGCCAAGAAAAAGGCTCCGTGAGCCAAGAGAGCGCCTTGTCCGGAGGAGGTGCTTTTATTGCCGATACGGAAGTGAGCAATTCCTTTCAGGGGATCCAGAGCGAGATCGCCGAGTTGCGCCGCATGGTCAGGGAGCTGAAAGGCGGGGGTTATGCTGGGGGCGGTTTCTCCGGCAGGGAAGGGCAGGATGGGGCCTGGGCTCCGGGGGCCTCTGCCAGATTGGAGGACCGGGTTCTAAGCGCGCTCGGCTCTAGGGGGATAGAAAGGGAGGCTGCCTGTAGCGTGGCAGAAAGCCTCTGCAGGGAATCCGATGGGGAAGATATCGAGCACTCCGGCTGGCAGGAGAGGATCTGCTCGGTTCTGGCCGGTCACATTCGAACGCGGGACACGCTCTGGGGAAAGGAAGAAGCAGGAGGGAGGAGGCTGGCCCTGCTCGGTCCGACAGGAGTGGGGAAAACCACTACCATCGCCAAGCTTGCTGCGAACTACATGAGCCAAATCAGCCCCAGCGTGGCCCTGGTCACCATCGACAATTACCGTATAGCTGCAGTGGAGCAGTTGAAGGTGTATGCGGAGATCATGAACATCCCCCTGGAGGTGGTCACACAGCCCGGGCAGATGCCGGGCGTGCTGCAAGAGCATGGGGACAAGGATCTGATCCTGGTGGATACCGCCGGACAGAATCCAAGGGATACGGAAGCCCTGGAGGAAATGGGCCAATACCTTCCTTCCCAGTGGGGCGTAGAGAAGCACCTGATCCTTTCCGCCTGCACCAGTCAGCAGGACATGCAGAAAACGATCCAGAATTTCGAGATGTTGCAGCCAGACGGGCTCGTTTTTTCCAAGCTGGACGAATGTGTGGACTATGCTCCCTTGTTCAATGTGCATTTCAGCTGCGGATATCCCCTTTCCTATTTCACCAACGGGCAAAAGGTTCCAGAGGATTTCATGCTTGCGGACGGAAATTGCCTTGCCCAACTGATCATGCAGGACTGAACGGGCAGGTGCTCGTGGATTGTGCTGGCTGTATTCCGGCTGCGCAGTGACTTCGGAAGGAATGATTTACCTGGAAAACCGCATAGTTCAGGAGAAAGCAAAACGGGTGTCTTATGGAACGGATAGTTTCCCCAAGTGAGGACCAGGCGGAAGGGCTCAGACAGTTTTGCAACAAGCAAGGCGCTATGGACGCGAGTGAGATGAGCAGGAAAAAGATGGACTCGGCCAAGGTGGTAGCGGTGAGCAGCGGCAAGGGAGGTGTGGGCAAGACGGCCGTGGTTGCCAATCTGGCCCTTTGCCTGGCCCTGGAGGGCAAGAAAGTCTTGATCATAGACGCGGATCTGGGACTGGCCAACATCGATGTCCTGTACGGGCTGTCCCCGGGTGTTACCCTGAACCATTTCTTTTTGCAGGGATATTCGCTGAGCGAGGTCATGATGGAGGGCCCCGGGGGGATCAAGGCCCTGCCCGCGGGTACGGGGGCGCAGCAACTTACGCATCTGGACTCCTTTCAGAAGAGGCGCTTTATGGAGGAGCTGGAGGAAGCGGGAGAAACCGTTTTCGACAAAATTGAGCCG
>CAYSPQ010000219.1:0-3752 GCA_964432965.1 uncultured Desulfohalobiaceae bacterium | reverse complement strand
GCTACTGTTACTGTAGGTATAATTATTCTAAATATATCATCTTCTATCAACTGAGGGTCTGCACCACCTGAGTATATCCTGGTATATTTATAAAGATTCCTGACTCCAGAACCCAATTCGTCAGCCCGGCCAATTTCCTTGAAAAGCCTGGCTATAACCGGATTCTTGGGGTAGGGCGTAAAGTCTGCCGGGTTAATCATCCCTTGTCCGTACGGGTGATTAGCGTTTTCCGTTCTGACCTGCTGCTCTTCGATAATAAACTCGGCAGGAAAAGCGCTGAGAAATTCTCGGTGAATGAGTATGTTTGTGGCCACCTCCCGGAAGATACGTTCACGCAGGCTGATCCGTTGGTCCTTCTCCAAATGGAAGGGGTCCGGCAAATGCTTGGCTACAAAAGCCATCAGCCGGTCATAACTCTCGATCAGATTGGTTCTGATGTCATCCCGGTCATCATAGCGGTCCAGATTGATTCTTCTAACAATAGCATCAGTACGATATTGGGGAACAATGCTCTGGATCACCTCGTCCCTGCCCAGCAAAAGAACCGCAGCCAGAGTGTACCCTTGCTCTCCGCTCTGGTAGTTCCGCTGGTGCAGTCTGGCGATCTGCAAAAGATCCTCGTCGTCCATGCCGCGCCAGGGATGGTCAGGATTTGTTTCCCGCACCATTGTCCTGATCCTCTGGATAAGGTCGCTGCGCAAATCGTCCAGGTTTACATGGATAAATCCTGTTTTCGGAAAATGTGCTTTGTTTGCGGATGTAGAGATGGGCTACTGTGTCCGCATGATTGGTGACCTCCAGGTCTCCGTCTTCATTACGATCAAAGATTTTTCCGTTGCAGCGGTGAACCTGCGAACTTTCCGGAACAGCCAGGTAAAGCACGGTTTTGTCATCTATTGTAAAGCTTTCCGGCATAGCATACAGAGGAGGGTTGATTTTCTGTGGATTGTTCAGGGTGGTAACCAAAGCTTTCTTGACTTCGGATAAAGCTGCGGGTTCAATGCCGGAAATGGTGCCATCATCTTTCACCCCAAGCAACAGATGTCCACCCTGCCTGTTTAGGAAGGCACAAATACTTTCGTACACATCCCGATTCACCTCGGTGCGGCATTCTTTGAACTCAATTCTTAGGCCTTCGCCTGAGTTGATAATTTCAAGCAATTTATCAACACGCATGAATAACAATCCTTTTCATCCCATCCCATGCCGCCAGATGTAGTTAATCTCGTCACAGGGCCATAGCCACCCCGGACAGCGAAGTCAGCACATCCCGCAGCATGTTGGTCCCGGAACGCGGCGCGCCGATGATGATTACTGGTTGATATGGCATAATTGAACATAACAGCGCACCCTGAACCAGCCCTAATCTTCTTCTGGGTCGAACTCGCCTGGCAGTCCAGTGGGCTTAAGCTCTTTTATTGCCCTTATCCGAATTTTTCGGGTGCCGACTTTCCGAGGCGTGACAGCAGCTGTATCCCGCCATTCATCTTCCTCATAGCCAAACTCTTGCTTGCTGCTTACAGGCTGAATTTGTGATCTCTCCTGGGCCATGATCTTGCGGGTGCCCACTCGCCTAGGTGCTACAGCAGTCTTATCATCCCAGTTGCTTTCTTCAATCTGCCCAATAGCCTCAGGCTCTGCCGCGTGGTAGGAACTGGAAACAATCTCCATATCAGAGGGCTGACCTGATATTTGATGCATCTCGTTCCACAGAAGGTATAAAACCATATTTTCCGTATCCTCGGGCTCATAACGGGAATCATCTGCTAAAAAGCCTTCAGGGCCGGAGGTGGAGACTTCTCTGGGAACACTAGCCCATTCCTGCCTTACTGCTTCCACTGTCTCCCAACAGACATGCTCCGGCAGATTCGATCCTGGATCTCTGGTGCCGGGACCTGGGGTGCTATCCTGATTTAAATACATTTAGCTCTCTCCCAGAAGCAATCCTGTTATATGCATAAAATGCTCTTTTCTTTGTTTTGCCTCCTGCAACAGGGAACGCACGGAATACAAAGGATACTCCCCTGAGCACTGGCTGTGGTAGTTGGCGTGCAGAACAACTCCGCTTTGGCTGTTTTGGTTTTTGTCGGATCTGCTGCCTGCTTCAATAGAAATATTCAACTGGCAGTCAGGGAAATTATAGGTCAAGCCCTGCTTGGCTGCAGCAAGAGGCAATTCTTCGCTGTTCCAGGGGCCTTGCCTGATAAATCTTTGGAGTATCCACCCGGCTGGGTCATTCATAGGATAAAAAGTATCAAAATTTATCCCCACAGCAGTATAAGATACATGCGGCAGCTTTGCTGTGTATTTCATGGCCATCTCCGCCACATCCAGGATTCGAAGCTCTGCTTTTTCCCCGCTAAAGCTCACCACCAGCCTTTCTTGTTCTACCACAAAAGAAAATCCTGAGGTGAAAGACACAGCAGCAAAAGGAGGAGTGCAAACAGGGGGTTTGCTTGGCTCCCATTCCGGAGGTACAATGCCTTCATTCTGTAAAAAGGAAGGGTGAAGTATGGTCGGGTTATGGCCCTGGGCCAAAACCACTGCACTTACCTTGTAGCAATCTATTTGCATCTTTCCCTTGCCTCAAATTATTCATCTGTTTATTTCAAGCAAGCATACCAATTGTATTCTGTCAATTGTTTTCTGCTTCTGCGTCACAAGATTGCTGACTCCCAGGAATGTGAGCTTAACCCGTTCCATATCCGCTAAGTTGACACTATGGGTCAAGCCCCGATAAAGTCCCTGTCGTTTAGACAGGGAGCCCTTCAAGCTTTTTGGGGCGAGCACGATCTGGGTAATGGAGAAGGCTTGCCAGGTTAAATGCCGCTAACACATTGCGCTTGACGCGAAATGTGTAAGCTGTCGATCTTAAGGTACAAGGGACAGTCCCATCCCCACCTGAGTAAAGTGGACATCTTCGCTCAGGATATTAGTGATGCCCAACTCATTTGCGACAACCATGGAAGTAAGATCGGTGAAGGAAATTCGCGGCTTATCCTGAAGCTTCAATCTTAACCTCTGGGCTTCCTTGAAACGTTCCGGTATGATCCATTCCAGTTGGAGATATCCTCTCTGAACAGCCTCATCCAGCACAGTCATAGATTCTCTGGCATGGAGGAAAGACAGCCTTCTAAAAAGCAAGGTAAAGGTCTCATCCAAGACGTAGTCCGTGGTGCAGGCAACTCCACCCTGTCTGCGGAGGTCATCATAGAAACTTTTCACCTCCTTGTGCCGGGGTTCCCTCTGGTTATGAATGCTTACCCAACCCCAGGTATCGATAAAAAGTTCCATCTTATTCTCCGTAGAGCTCCTGATCGATATTTTGTGAGAAAGGCTCTACATCTGCTATGCCAAAGAGCTTCAAAACGGGGTCTCCTTGAGGATCGAGGTCCTTCTGAGGCATTGCTGCCGCTTTCCTAGAATCTTTAGCCCTGAGGTGTCCGACGAAATCCAGCACTTCCTGGAGTTGTTCCTCCGGAAGTTTCTCGATTTCCTGGACAAGTTGTTCTTTTCTACTCATATAATACCTCCTGGTATTTATGCTAAAAAGCAATATACCAGGACAGTAATAGATGCTCAAGTTCTCCCTGACCACGAAAGTTTTTTATATAACTCTCCCCATTTCAAGCTTAGCCCGGCTTGGTTTTATCCCAGTACCATCACCAAACTCACGCTACGGGACAAGCGGGGCGAGCGCAAAGTATGAACTTGAGGGCGCAAAGTTCACACCTGATAGTAAAGCGCAAAAT
>CAYSPQ010000218.1:0-3766 GCA_964432965.1 uncultured Desulfohalobiaceae bacterium | reverse complement strand
ATTCACCTCTGGATCCATAAGCCAAGCTAAAAAATTGGAGTATGAAAGCTCTCTTCTTTCCACACCTAACATTTCGAATACGTTATTACCCATCTCAATCACACATAGGTTTTTTATTATTTAAGCCTTTCAAAATATTATAAAACCTCAGCTAAATCTTCTGTATCATAAATATATAACTCGCATGGTAGAGGATTATCAATAACTTTGTTTTCTTCATCTAGTTTATCCTCATCTAAATTTTTTTCATCCACTACCAATATACCTTTCAAGTCAGATTTTTCTAGTAAATAGCTATCATTGGTTTTAGCAAAATGGAGATAGGTCACTAGCTGTTCTAATCCCTCTATAAACGTTCTTTCTTTCTTTGAATACTTAACTTCGCCTATTATAAGCTCTTCTAAACTATTGTTCTTATTTTTTTTAACTACAATATCAGGAACCCCTTGATAGAAAGATTGGGTCTCTATATCTAATAAATTATCCTTCAATCTTTTATTTTTGATGAATGATTTAGCTAAACGTGCTAACACATTTTGATCATCATACTGTATTATCTCTTTCTCTAAATCGTCCAAACTCTCATAAAAAGTAATATTACCAGTATCATTATGGTAAACTCTTTTCTTAGTATTACCTTTCTCATAGATGGCAATCTCATCATAATCTTCATCTATCTTTTTCAGTTCAAAATTTTTCTCGTTTTCATTCCATCTCTTGATTAACTGGAAAACTGAATAGAGCTCAAACAGAGTTGAGTCATTTCTCGGAATTATTAGCGTTTCTTTGAACAATTTCCTCAAATCATCTTCTTCATAATTACCTCTCATTAGACCTCTATATTTAATCAAAAGATCAGCAGCTTCTTTGTATAATTGTTTTCTAGAGTTCTGAGCTCTCGATATATCTCTCTCTGAGACCTGATATTCTTTTGGATCTTTGATCCTATTTACATGGACATTTCTGTCGTAGATATTTTTTAAAGAATTTACTAAGTCTTCTTCACCTCGTAGTTCCCCCAACCACTCATAGTCTTTTTCAATAGCGGTTGTCAATTCATCGTCTAATACCTGATAGATTACTGACAGGATTTTCTTCAATACCAAATTTTCTGGCACATCGTAATTTTTGGAAGGATTTCGACAAACGAAGATTGTTTTATCTGTAAGTTGTTTTGTAGTGGTTTTTTTCCAATCGATTTTACCTCTTACTTCACCTTTTCGCGTTAAAGTTCTCTTTTCACATTCGGTCTTAATTCTTCTAACCCTGTTAGGTAGTTCTTTTAAAAAATTAACTACTTTTTCCGTTAGGACAAAACGGATTTTGAAGATAGTTTCGACATCTTGAATTTTTTCTATTCCATCATAGTTTATATTCTTTTCAATCAAATCTGGATTGATCTTTCCTTTTCGAAGATATGTTGATAACTCTGGTACTATTTTTTCGATTAATTTTTTTTGAACTGTTCGAGTCATTCTTCAGATTCTCCAATATCCACCTCAAACCGTTCATTTGCAATTTGGTATAGTTTTTCCTTCTCATCGATGTAGTCACTAAGATTTTGAATTAAATCTTCCTGTTTACTCTTTATCAATCCTTCCAATTGTGGAAGGCCATAGAGAGCAAGGGCATCTGCCATATCTACATTTTCAGCCTGAGTCAAGAACCTTAAAATGTCTTCAACTATGGCGGGGCCAATTGCTCTACCGTCATCGTTCAAAGATTGCCAGATACGAGCGATTTTGATTTTAAAATCTTCTTTAACATTCTCTTGGGTAAGTCCATTCCAACACTCTATGTATTCATCAATTAGCTCTTTATCTATCTCATCTGAAGGAACACTTACGTCTATGAACGCAAATCTTCTCATGAATGCATAACTCATCTCATAAAGTGAAGCTTTATCGTAGGTGTTCATAGTAGCCAATAATCGCCAATTTTTAGTAACGTAAAAAGAGCTGTCAGCATATTCCTCTAATTCATCATCTGAAACATATTTAATTGATATATTTTCTTCATTTTTGTTAGTAAACTGTAACTCAACATTGTCTTCAGAAAGCACACTGAAAAGCTGACCAAATGCCTTATCTATATCTGCTCTATTTATTTCATCAATGAGAAGCCATTTATTTACTATTTCATTATCCTCTTTAAAACATCTTAAAAATATCCCCGGCTTGAATTCTAGCGTTGTAGCTTCTTCCTTTTTAGGATGATATCCTCCAATAGTATCAAATGTTGTCCAATCTGCAGTTGCAGTTGTAAAAGTAAATCCATCTACGATTTCATTTTTTTGTGACAATTGTTGAGCTACATTTTTGGCGATCTTAGTTTTACCAGTTCCTGGTGGCCCTATAAAGATTATATTTTTACCAGATTTTAGTGCAGCTTTTATTGAAGATTTAATGTCTTGTTTGGGAAAATGTAGATTTTTTGTGGGGTTGAAATCACCGAATTTTAGGTCAGCCTCACTAATGTTTGATATTTTGTTTTTTTCGTCAATTTCAGGTTCAGGCGAGTACTCTTCTCCGATCATGAATCCATAAATAGGGGTTAAATCTTCAATTATTTCTATACTATGCGGGACTATTTCTTTACCTAAGTCTATTATCTCTTCTTTAACGGTCCATTTTCCGATAGTGACTGATGAATTATCACCCTCAATGGCAGCACAAATATCATCTATGTCATCATAATTTATATCCTCAATGTTCTTATTTTTTTGCATTTCACCCCATATCTTAACTCTATAATCTGATTTATTTTCTAATAGACTTAAAAATTGATCTTTGTTGTTTTTAATTTTGGAAGCAATATCTTCTTTTTTCACGTCATCTTCTAGCCAAATACCAATAAAAAATTCATCCTCATTCTTTGGAAGGTTCATGTAAACCTGCATTTGAAGTTCATTTCTTGGTTTAGAATCACTTTCTTTAGATACTTTTGCAAAACCCATCCAGTTATTTTTTCGGTACTCTTTTTTTCCGTGATTCCATGCCCTCGCAACTTTAGGATTTCCTCCGATTTTTGACCACTCCTCAAAATCTAAACCTTCCGATGTATCATTAGATGGATACATTTCAAAATAGTTAAACAAATTTTTTCCTATGTAACTCAAAAATTCAGCTCTGAATTCTTGAAAACGATCTCTAATGTATTTGGCATCATCTTCTTCACCTGTCCTTCTCTCGAAGTCTTCCTGAGTAAACTGGAAGGTTTGTATGATATCTGAGTCATCTGTTTCTTCATCATATACATTATTTCCGTTCCAAGAATTTAGCTTTAATATTCCATTATTATTTATTATTTCAGTTACTTTATTAACCGTTCTATTTAGAGAATTATGCGGCGTTTCCCCTACATAATCTTTTTTAGTTGACTTATCCCAATCATAAACTTTCCAAATCCATTCATCCGTATAAGTACTTTCCTTCCATGGATATATTCTATATTCCTTTTCATTTTTCTCATCGTATATCTTCCAATACCATCCATTTTCAGCTCCTCTATTTGGTTCTATTTCATTAATCGTAAATTCCTTTGACAACTCAGGTATACTTAAATCAGCTTTTAATCTTTCTTCATTAAATTTTTGTCTTAATACTTTCTTATTTATTTCTCCAAGATTTTTATTTCCTTGAGTTACCTCAGGATCTAATTTAAAGATATATCCTAATGTTTTATCAGCCACCTCTTTATATTCCATTCTTTCATCTTCTTTTTCTAAAATCTCTGTTGCACAGTCTTTCCATGAAGACGATTTGTT
>CAYSPQ010000217.1:0-3779 GCA_964432965.1 uncultured Desulfohalobiaceae bacterium | reverse complement strand
GTTAAATGATAGCCTGAATAAAGGCCTTCGTTATCCTCATACAATTTTTTACATACTAATCTGGCTACTTCAGTTTTACCAGTGCCTGGTGGACCTGTTAATATGATATGTTTACCAGCGTTTAATGCAGCTGAAATTTGAGACAATATATCCTTAGCTGAAGTTTTCCCAGGGAAGTGTAATGAATTAAGTGTGTTAGTAGGGAGTGTATAATCTAATTCTTTCGTTAAAATTTCTTCAAGAGATTCTAGTTGCTTTTCGGTTAGATTTTTTCTCATCACTTCTAGGTTTATTCTTTCTAAATTTTCAATAGGATAATCAGTCTCATCTTCAATGTATTCTTTTATTTCTAAAGATTCATCAGTAAATATTTTCATCAATGTTTTAGGAACGTTTGTTAAATAACCTCCCTGCCTCAAATCTAAATTTTTATCGTAGAAAACCTGAATATCATCCTCATTTGTTTTTTCTCTGATTCTATGAAGGAGTTCTTCATATTTTTCATTATCTAATGTATCTTTCCTAAGTATTGGGGATTCCAGTTCATTGTAATTATCTAAGGCTACTCGATAACCTGGTTTCCCACCAGCTGACATGTCTTCAGGTAACCCCTGAAATTCTTCGTAAGGTTGACTCACCTTAGATATACCTATAAGTTTGTCTTCGTCTTGAATATAATGTATTACTATATCACCTCTTCTACACTCCCGCATATATCGATATATGTCACCTCCTCTTTTATCACGTTGACGAGATGCTAAACACTCCCCCAAATCCCATCCTTTTTGTTTTGAATGGCTATCCGTTTCAGTTTTCTCAAACCAAATTTTAGGTTCTAATTTTAATTTTTTAGATAATAACTCAATATCAAAAAAATTCTCTTCAAGGCTATCAAATTTATTTATAGCTTTTTCTCGTAAATCAGAAAAATGATCAAAGTGGTGTAATGCACCTCTTCTGAAACCAGTTTCTAAATCCAATTCTGGTCTTTCATCATCTCCAACATCATTAACAAAATCTATTTTCCAATCAACGTCTATGAAACTTGCATAGTGATCACTATCTTCAGGAAACAAACCTTTCGCTTTATCTTTATCATGATAAACCTCTTTTTTGACAACCCCTATACCATATGGTTTAGCAAAATCTTCGTTTGTAAGGGCAGTCTTAGCAATGATCACATCACCCCGTTTCACTTTGTTATAAAAATTATATATGCTATTAATCTTTTCAGAACTAACCTTCTTGTCATTCTTTTCTCTCCATTCTTTTATTTGATCTTTGGACATTCCAGAGTAATCTTTTCCACTAAAACCAATCGCATAAATATCCTCCTTTGAATAAATATCCCACATCTCATCTCTATTACTATGACTTGGTGTGATTTGCCATATATTGACTTTCTCTTCCATCTTCTCTGCCAACCAAACAAGGAAGTAATCAATATCTCTAAAGTCTTCATCGAAGTTATATTCTTCTCTTATTTCTTCAAATTTTTCAATTTCCGAAGTATAACTATTTATATCTTGCGATATATCTTTATCAAAATATTTTTTAATTTTCTCTATTGAATTTCCATTTATTATCGGATATTTTTTTCTATGCAAAAAGTATAATATCGGTGAGATTACACCGGATTGGATTCCTCTAGGTTCGTGTCTAGCAAAGTTATCAATTGCCCTATTAAGCCTATCTTTGTCTTCTTCATTCCTTATAGATTCTAGGAACTCGTACGTTGCGCCTTCCTCATTTGGAAGAGAAAAGGTGATCAATCCTACACCAACTATTCCAGTTCCGTCATCTATTAAATCTTTAATTTCGTTTTTAATGTCACCATCAATATCTAATTCATTCAAATTATCTTTTTTAGTATTTCTATTAACAGTTTCATTATTTTGACAAATTTGAAAGATAGCTCTGAATTGATTTTCTTCGATTATTTCATTTTTCTCTAAAATCTGGTCAACCAAGAGAGAAATTGCCTTTTGAGTATTATCAACTCTATTTTTTTCTCTTTTCCATCCTTTCCCTTTTTTATACTCATCTACAAGGTCTGATACCTCTAGCATTTTAATCCCCAAGAAAAAAACACATGTGCTTATATTAAATTTTTGATTCTATAAAAATTATTCGAAATTCGTCTCAATTTTATATATGATCTATTTTAAATCCTACATTCTCTTCATATAACTTATTTTATTTTCTATATTTATATTTAAGAAGTCTCTTAACAATTATTACTAGATTTCATTAAAGTTAAAAAAATTCATACCACCTATCTTATAGATATCTTCATTATGTCTCTCATAAAGCTCAGGGTATCTATTTTCTAATATCTTATCGTAAATCTCAGAGTCAACTTTTGGTTTCTCATGAGTTATTCCTCGTTCTTCTAATCTTTTTTGAACATGTGAAAATATAGATGTTTTCTTAAGATCAATAGCAAATGGGATTAAACTGTGAATATTTCTCATCTTTTCTATCAAAAACAATAATTCTTTTTTCGTAAGGTAATTTGACATTATATTGATGCCTACAGTAAAATCTTTATCTATTACCTTTTCAAGAGAATCCAATTGTTTTTCCCAGTATTTCTTATCTCTATTAGTCAACTCCCCAAAATTTTCAGAATTGCATCCCTTCAAACTAAAATATACGTAAATATCATCTTTAAATTCAGATAGCTCACTTACGAATTTTTTGTCTAACATTAATCCATTTGTCTCAAGGATATAATTATATTTTGTTTTGCTCATCAACCTAATTGTCTCTAAAAGGTGTTTACTATTCAAGGTAGGTTCTCCCCCACTCAATCTCACACTATTAAAATTATTTTTATCCCCAATACTCTTTAGGATATCAAACGTTTCTTGTGGGGATAAAAAGTCAAATTCGTCTATATGGTTTTTGATAGAACTAACTGATCTTTTGTAATCTGGAACCCAACAAAAGGCACAATCTAGATAACAACCGACTACATCAACTGTGGCTATTCCTCCATAATATTGGGATTTTCTGACCTTATGAATTAAACGTCTATCTCCATCGTTCACTAACCCTTGCAATATTTCCATATTTTCTTTTAAATTCAATCTAAACATCTCCGATGTAGGTTGTTTTCTTCAGTTCATATGGATAGTATTAATAGTATTTTCGATTTAAAAATTAATAACATGTATCCCCTCATAGCTTTAATTAGATACAATAAATGAAATTATCACAAATCATCCTTTTTATATACTTCTTCATCTAAAACCTTTTCTTTCGGATATTTCTCTTTAATCTTTTCGATCTTGTTCAAGACTGTAGAAGATAGATCGATATCAGCTGTATTGCAGAAACTCAAAAGATAGATAGCCACATCGGCAACTTCATCTTTTATTTTCTCACGTTCTTCCTCATCATCAAGCATCTCATCGATCGATTCTTGGTCTTCCCACTGAAATATCTCCATCAACTCCGCTAGCTCTATGACCAATGAAAGGGAAAGGTCTTTTGGATTGTGATATTTTTTCCACTCTCTCTCCTCAATGTACTTATCGACTTTTTCCTTTAGTTCTGAAATGTTGGTAACTTCATCTCTCGAATTATTTGACGACATATTTCCGTTACTTATTTCAAACAACAGGATTTATATTTAACTGAAATCCGAGGCATTTACCATTCGCCCGTCGATCTCCTCTTTCAACTTCTCGCAGTACTCCTCCAGCTCCTCAGCCTTCTCCTCGTCACCTTCTTCCCTGTACCTCTCCACAGCTCTCTCCGCCAACCCGAGCTCT
>CAYSPQ010000216.1:0-3786 GCA_964432965.1 uncultured Desulfohalobiaceae bacterium | reverse complement strand
GGAGTGGTTCATGCGGAAACCATGCTCTATTCCTGCTCCCAGAACAGCCAGGAACGCATCAAGCAGCTGGTGCGGGAGCTGGAGCTGAACCGCGTCCTGGTGGCCTCCTGCACCCCGCGTACGCACGAACCCCTGTTCCAGGACACCATTCGCGAGGCGGGGCTGAACAAGTATCTTTTCGAGTTGGCCGACATACGGGAGCAATGCTCCTGGTGCCACATGGGGGACAAGGAGAGGGCCACGCAGAAGGCGGCGGGTATCGTGCGCATGCACCTGGCCAAGATGCGGCATATGGAACCGGTCAGGCCGGGAAGCGTGGAAGTCACCCCCGGCGCACTGGTGGTCGGTGGAGGGATCGCCGGAATGTGCGCCGCACTTAATCTGGCCGAGCAGGGGTTCGCAGTGCACCTGGTGGAAAAGAGGGAGTTTCTCGGCGGCTTGCTGCAGCGGGTGCAAACCCTTTTGGAGCGCACGGACGTACAGGATTTCCTGGCGGATACAGTGCGGAAGGTGCAAGATCACAGCCGCATAACTGTCCACCTGAACAGCGAAATCCAGAACACCCGAGGATATGTGGGCAATTTCCGCACCCTTCTGGCCGGCACCGACGGATCCTCCTCTCCGCCTGCGCAAGGAGCGGCGGATCCTTCCGGGGCGGATTCAGTGGAGCACGGTGTACTGATTCTGGCCACTGGTGGCGAGGAATACGTCCCGCAGGAATACGGTTACGGCCAAAGGGAAGGGGTGATCACTCAGCGGGAGCTGGAGAACCTGCTGGCCAGCGACGAATTCGACCCGGGCGAGCATGTGGCCATGATCCAGTGCGTCGGCTCCAGGGAAGAGCCGCACAACTACTGCTCCCGGGTATGCTGCCAGGATGCCGTAAAAAACGCCCTGGCCCTTAAGAAAAAGTGGCCGCAAACGCATGTTACCGTCTTTTTTCGGGATGTGCGCACCTACGGGCTCAAGGAGGATTACTACCATCAGGCCCGCAGGGAGGGAGTTACGTTTGTGCATTTTTCCGTGCAGAATAAGCCGGAGGTGCAGTTTTACGGGGACAAGCTCCTTGTCCGGGGCCATGACCGCATCCTGAATCGCGAAATCTGTCTGGAAGCCGACCATCTGGTGCTTTCCGCTGGGCTGCGGCCACACCCGGAGGCGGAAAAAATGGCCCATATATACAAGCTAACTCGCAATGAGGACGGCTTTTTCCTGGAATCCCACGTCAAGTTGCAGCCCGTGGACTTTCCCGGCCAGGGGCTGTTTCTGGCCGGTTTGGCCCACGCTCCCAAGAATCTGGAGGAAACCGTAGCCCAGGCCCAGGCCGCGGCAGCCAGGGCGGGAGTCCTGCTCTCCAAGCACAGCCTGGAGGTTTCCGGAATCATTGCCAAGCACAATCCGGATCTTTGCATGTCCTGTCTCAGCTGTTTCCGCATCTGCCCCTTCGGGTCCCCCTACATAGACGAGGAGGGCAGGGTGCGGCACAACGAGGTTAAATGCACCGGCTGCGGTCTGTGTGCCGGTATTTGCCCCTCGAAGGCCTTCCAGGTCAACAATTTCACCGACGAGCAGATCAAGGCCATGATAGATGCTGCCGCGAAATAGGGGCCTTGCATGGGACACCGGGACTTGGCCTGTCCTGCACGTGCTCGGTAAAAGAGGAATGCTTCAGTGTGGATAGCGAGAATATCCCCTAAGCATTCGTTTTACCCGGATCTAGGAGCGTGAATGTCTTATGCAGGATCGATTTCCGTAATGGCAAACAACCAGCGGGGGAAGGAACTGGTTATGAGCCGGGAGGAAAAAATCCGAGAGGAAGAGGAAGGGAGCAGGGAAGGATGGGAACCCAGGATCCTGGCCTTTGCCTGTCATTACTGCGCCTTTGCCGCGGCGGATTTGGCAGGAATCATGCGGCTCTCCTACCAGCCCAATATCCGGATCATTCGGCTGACCTGCACCGGAAAGCTGGACCATATCCATGTTGTCCGAGCTTTTGAGCAGGGCATAGACGGTGTTTTCGTCGCGGGATGACTGCAGGAGCAATGCCATTTCCTGGACGGAAATACCCAAGCGGCGAAAAGGATTGAATACCTGAAGGGAATTCTGCCAGAAGCCAACCTCGATCCGCAGAGGTTGGACATGTTTCATCTTTCCGCTGCCCAGGGCCCCCGCTGGGCGGAGATCTGTGACCAGTTCACGGAGCGGATACGTCAGATGGGTCCTTCCCCGGTGCGGGAGGCACTGCTAAAGATGGAAGAATACAGCACAGCCCCCGGCCAGTGAGAGTTCATCCGCACGCAGCCGGACCTGTCCGGGTAAGGAAAGGAGAGCCCACCATATGATTGTGGCCAAGCAGAAGCCGCTTCCGGAAATTTACGAGCAGATTAAGAATCATGAAAAAGTTGTAGTGCTGGGATGCAACTCCTGTGTGGCAGTATGCCATTCCGGGGGAAGCAAAGAGGCTGAGGTCTTGGCCTCCCTGTTGCGAATACTCGCCCTTCAGGACCGTCGAGGGATACAGATCCTGCATGGCGGAATCGGGCGCCAGTGCGAAAACCATGAGGACTTCAGCGAAATTCAGGGCTTGCTGGAGGAGGCGGAGGCCATCCTGAGCATCGCTTGCGGTGCGGGCATCCAATTCCTGGCTCAAAAGTATCCCCGCAAGCCCATCTATCCCGGAGTGGATACTTCCTTTCTGGGAGCTACGGAAACGCCAGGGTTCTGGACGGAAAAATGCCAGGGCTGCGGAGAGTGCATCCTGGAGCAGACCGGGGGTATATGTCCAGTAACCAGGTGCGCGAAACGGCTCCTGAATGGTCCCTGCGGAGGATCCTCGCAGGGCAGTTGCGAGATACATCCAGAGCAGGAGTGCGTGTGGCAGCGCATTATAGATAGGCTCAAGGCCTTGGGCAGGCTGGATCTTTTGGAGATGCCGGCACCGATCAAGGATTGGTCCCGGGAAAGGGCCGGAGGCCCCCGCAAGCGTGTGCTGGAGGATGAAACGGGCAATGGGGAGGGGGAATAGATCCGGCTTTATTCATAAATGCTTGTCCTCCTGGATGAAGAGAGAACAGTATTCAGCCGACAGTCTTTGCTCTCCTCTACTTTCCGAAATTGAGAAGGCTATGTTTATCGGTAAAAAGTATTCGTCAAGCTTCCCAGGTAACAGGATTTTCTTGGATGAGTTGAGTGATATCCTGCCCAAATGAATTTTGGATGGAGTGTCGGGCCCTTGAATGTAGTTTAAGAGACAAGCAGGATTTAATTTTGGGTGCTTTTACTACTTATGGACCTGTTGTCAAAGCAGAAATGAGTTCCGGGATGAAAAGCATTAAAATTAGAGGTCCTTATGAAGTCCTTTTACCATCTGGTGAGGGAAGTGCAAGACACGGGTCTGTGTAACTCCTGTGGTGGCTGCGTTAACTTCTGCACCGCAATCAATTATGGAGCCCTGGACCAGGATAAAGCCGGAAAACCCGTGCTGGTGGGCGAAGATAGGTGCATGGAATGCGGCCTCTGCTATACCATATGCACGGAAACGGGTGAGTTGGAGCAGGAGCTAAGGGAAAGCTTTAATTGGAACGAGCCCATGGGGCATGTGTTGAACGTGGCCGTGGCTCGCAGCGCTGATCCGGATGTTTTTTCCCGGGCCTCCAAAGGTGGAGCCATCACATCCATTCTGTTGGATCTTTGGGATAAAAAAGCCATAGACGGAGCGCTGGTCAGCAAACCCACGAGGCCTTTTACCCGGGAGCCGCACCTGGCTATCTCCAAGCAGGAGATTAT
>CAYSPQ010000215.1:0-3797 GCA_964432965.1 uncultured Desulfohalobiaceae bacterium | reverse complement strand
CCCTTTCCTCCGGTTGAGCGCAGGCAAAAACGGCCAGGGCAGCCAAGAAAGGAATCAGGAAACGGATTGCAACCCTCATGGCTCAGGCTCTCCCTCAACGGATATCTCCCGGGAGTCCTGGCCCAGACTGGACAGAGCGCGCTGGAAACGCAGGGTATCCTCCAGATAGTCTACTACAGCCATGGCCGCCTGGCGTTTCAGGTTCTCCCTGCGGGTCTGCGCGTCAAGCAGTTCAATAAGGCTTACATCCCCTCGGGCATACTTGTTCTGTACTTCCTGCAGGTGCTTGTCTGCATAACGGGCGGAATCACGCGAATACTCCATTCCCCGGTAGGAGCTGCGCATGGAGTGCACCGCAGAGCGCAGCCTCTGCTCCACCCCTTGTCTCGCCCTTTCCCTCTCGGCAGACAAGCGGGCCAAGCGGGCCCTCTGACTCCTCACCTCGTGTATTTCGGAGCCGCCCTGGAACAAGGGAAACTCCATTCGCAGAGCCAAAGACCAGTGATGATCCTCCTCTTCCTCCAGGCCCTGAATAACCTGATTACCTATTTCCTGCGCCTCATCGGGAAAATCGTTTATTTCCGGAAGCATACGGTTAACGTCCAGGACATGGTCGTATCTGTACTCTACTCCCACCTCAGGAATCATATACCTGCTGCGCCTTTTCTGCTGCAACTGCAGCTCCGCAGCCTCCATCGCCTTGCCTGCAGCCTCTACTTCCGGCGCGCGGGAAATCGAGGTCTCTACCGCCTGTTTCAGCTCTTGTGCCGGCATTCGCGGAGAGAGGACCAGGGGAGCCCATTGCCGCGGCAGCCCGTACAGATCCTTCTCTCCGGAATCCACGTCTGCGGTTTTCCACTTTCTTTCCTGGTCCATGCTCATGCTGCGGTTCAAGGCCACCCTGGCCCGCTCCAGCTCTGCCTCGGCTTGCAGCACTGCATCCTTGTCCTCGGAGAGCTTCATGCGCAGGCGATGCACCTCTTCCGGTCCCGCCATGCCGGTTTGCTCCCGGATCTTGGCCAAGCGAAGATTCTCCCTGGTAAGGTCAAGATTCTGTCTTCTGATACGCAGTCCCTCCCTTGCCCGCTTGCAGTCAAGAAAGCGCAGTCCCGCTTTTAAACCGGCATCCTGCTCTCCGGCCCGAGACTGCAATTCCTTGGCCCGTTCCCTCTCTCTGGCGCTCATATAGCGGGTTATCACCGGGTCGGAAAAGATCATCTGCCTGATCCGCACTCCGGCCGTAGTCCATCTCTCCGGCTCGGTGCCCAAGGAGATCCTGGAGCTGTCCTCGGCTATCCTGCGATGGACGAACTCTCCGCTTATCTGGGGCAGCATGGCCGAACCGGCGGTTTTCCTCTCCCCCCGGCTCTCTTCCGCCTCCGCCCGATGTATGCGTACCTCGGGTGTGTCCCGCATGGCCCTGGCAATAGCCTGATCCAGCTCCAGACGACGTTCTTCCGGTGCTTCGACCTTATCCCAATTCACGAATTCCGTCTGCAGACCTATTTCCACGCCAGGACGATAGCCCGCCGTCCTGGCTGTAGCCGCATTTATTAACAGCCTGCCTGGATAGGTCTCCAGTCGAGCGTCCATTCCCAGAGCTTCATCGTGCTGCATTTGTGCCACGACCATGGCGGCTCGCTTGGCCAACCTTTGCATAAGATCGGGCGAGTACCCCGCCAGGGCTCCCTTGCGCACTTCCGGATGACCCAAATAGGAAAAGGTGAGCGCCTGTCGACTGCTCAACTCCTCTATCAGCTCCTTCCACTTCGGCTCTTTCACCATTTGCAGAGGCAAAAGATACACGGCCTCCGCCTCTTCCGGGGTATCATGGATCCCCTCCTTGTCCACTTCAACCAAGGCCGGGCTCATCCCGGCCTCTTCTCCGGCTCGGTACAGAGCATCTTCCAGGTGGGGGTATTCCTGCAGAAGCTTTCTCTCGGCTAGTATATGCACCCTTTCCCTCCCGCTTATCTGCCCAAGTTTGTCCAGGTCTCTTATCCAGATGTTTTGTTGGGGGCTGACGGGGATAAGATTATTTTCCGCATATGAATCCTGAAGAGGAAGAAAACCGAGTCCCAGAACGGGAGTGTCCACCCCCTTTCCTTCTTGCAAGGCTTTCCTGGCCGCAAGATCGCCGCAGGCAAGGACAAGGTCCGTTTCCGGATCGGTAGCGGCACTTTTCAGGGCTTGCTTCATTTCCTCCTGGGAATGCACGGCCTGGGAATCAAATTTGACCGGACGATCGGACAGCTGCCTGATCTCCTCTCTAGCCTTACCGCACAAGTCTTTTACCAGACGGTGCTGGTGAAAGCGCAGCTCGGACACGTCAAAGGTATTGCCTTGTGCCTGGGCGCCACCAGACAGCCCAAGCAGCAATACCCCCAGTAGGGGTAATGTGTGCTGGAAAAATCTTTTTGCTATAGAAGTGAAATGTTTCGGAATGATTGGCAAAAGGGAGTCTCCCAGGGAAATGTAGCTGCGCCGGTAAATGCTTAGGGACCTGTTCGTGGCGAGCTAGTATCTTCTAGGAAATAAGCGAAGGAATAGGCAAAATCAAATTATCCCTCCTCCCAGGGAAAGACGAAACAGGCTCAGGGCAAGGGCAATCAGGGAACAGACTAGACCCGTCATACCCCCGAGGCGAGGCGAGCCGATCAAGCTGAGTATCCCCAGGACCACGCCTATCGCGGAAAAAGGGATGACCAGCCAGTTCAAGATCCCCAGCAAGGGTATAAAGGCCACAAACATGGCCAAAAGAGCAACGATCCCCCAAATTGCGCTTACAAGCCCCATTGAGTCCTCCCGGGCGAGACAGTCTTACGCTTTCGAAGCAAATTAAAGGCAATCCTATCTCCACTGGATGTTTTTTGGCAAGAGCGTTCCCTCCCGCAGAAACCCTCTTTCTGTCCTGGAAATTTCCCGGAGGGATTAACTGATTTTTATCCGGACCAACTCTTTATTTTCCCGAAAAAACAAAAGCAAAGCTAGCTTTCGCCCGGAAAAAGGGGCCTTAATGTGGTCTAGCTTGCCGCATCTCCCCCGTGTGTTCGCACCAGCCTTTCTATCATCAGCCCCAAACCCGTGCCCAGGGCAAAAAGGGAGGCCAAGCTCAGGTTCTTGTCTGTGTTGGCGTCGAAAAGGACGCTCAAGTGGGACTCAAGATCCTCCTCGGGACCCCAGTAGGTAATCATTATGGGTACTTTGGGAAGTGGGTACAGGATTGTCGCTATGTCCGCCCCGGTTTCACTGTCCGGCTTTCTCCCGTAGAACATTTGCAATAGCTCGGCAAACAGTTCGGGAGCGGCATCAGCTGCTTCCTTGAGCGGCTTTTCGCAGCGCTGGCTGAACAAGCCGCTCCAGGAGATGCCTCCTCCGGGGAGCTCGCGCATGGGCTTCCAATTCCCCGCAGGCTCCACTCCGGAAGCGTGCAGGACATAATCCAGAACTGGCAGGGCCACCCAGAAATTGTGATGTATAGCCGTATGTAGACGACCTTGTTGATCCAGGGCAAGCTGATTTCCCAGTATAAGTATCCATAGCAGTTTTCCGTCGAAGTATCCACCCACGCGCTTGGCCGCAGCGGAAAGATCAATCTCCCGGATCCTGGACTGCATATTCTCCATTCTTTCCCGCATCTCGCGCTCCGAGAGTTCCACAGGATCCGGCTTGGATCGATCCTCGCCGGCAGATTGGGAAAGGAGTCTCTCATCCACGCGGGGACATTCGGAAAGACTCCTTTGTCCGCGGAAAACCGCTGCGGCAAAGGCAGTGCAGGTAACCTCCCCGCATTGGCC
>CAYSPQ010000214.1:0-3808 GCA_964432965.1 uncultured Desulfohalobiaceae bacterium | reverse complement strand
AACGCGGACTATGTCTCTCCAGAAGTGCAGCAGCGCAAGGAGATCGCGGACGTCAAGGAAATGCTGCAGGAATGCCGCGACGAGCAGACATTGTACAAGCAGGTGCAAAAGCTGAATCTACTGATCACCAAGCTGAATGAACAGCGCAGGACTCCGGTGAACCTGGAGGAAGAGCAGGTCTACTACCAAAAGATCCTGGAAAGGATAAGGTTGCAAAATTCCGGTTCGGGAAGGAATGAAAGATGAACTGGCATTCGGAGAGCCTTCTGGTCCATTTCCGCAGGGTGGAGCATATAAAATCCCACGCGGCGAGCTACAAAAACATACATCTCAACGAGCGGCAGCTCTGCGACCTGGAATTGTTGTGCAACAGGGCCTTCTACCCCTTGACCGGCTTCCTCAACCGCCAGGAGTACGATTCCGTGCTGGAAACCGGTCGCCTTCCGGAGGGATGGATCTGGCCGCTCCCCGTCTGTCTGGACATCCCCGAAGAGCTTGCCCGCCAGCTGGAACCCGGAACCCCCCTGTCCCTTCTGGACCCGGAGGGATTCCTGTTGGCCGTGCTGCACGTGGAGGATGTCTGGATGCCGGACAAGCGGCGCGAGGCGTTGCGCGTCTTTGGCACGGAGGATTCACAAAGGCATCCTTCCGTATTTCACCTCTACGAGACAATGCATCCCTGGTACGTAGGCGGCAGGATCGAAGGCCTGCATCCCCCCCTTCACTATGATTTTCCGGAGCTAAGGATCCCGCCCTCGGAAACGCACAGGCTCTTCACCAGCAGAGGCTGGCGCAACGTTATCGGCTTTCATACGGAAAAGCCACTGCACTGCGCCCACAAGGAAATGATCCTGGATGCCGCCCGCAAGGCAAACGCCAGCATCTTCGTCAACCCCGTGGTAGGCATCCCTGCGCCCGGGGACCTGGATCACTTCACCATGATCCGATGCTATCAGGCCTTCGTGAACTATTTTCCCCGGAACATGGTCATGCTGGGCCTTCTACCCTTTGCCAGCCGCAAGGCCGGGCCCAAGGAGGCCCTTCTTCAGGCCATCATTCGCAAGAACTACGGGTGTTCGCACTTCATGGTCGCCCCGGATCACGCCGACCCCTTCATGCATGAAAGCGACAACAACAACCTCTTCTATCCTCCAGGAGAGGCGCAAAAACTGCTCAAGGAGCACCAGGAGGAGCTGGGCATCAAGTGCGTGGAGCTGACTCCCATGGTCTATGTGGAGAACAGGGCCCAGTATCTGCCCGAGAGAGAGATGGACGAGACCATGGTGGCCAAGAGAATCTCCTCCTCGGAATTGCGTCGGCGTCTGGAATTCGATCTGGAAATCCCGGAATGGTTCTCCTTCCCGGAAGTGGTGCGGGAGCTCAGAAGGAGCTATCCCCCCAGGCATCAGCAGGGCCTGACCATATTCCTTACCGGGCTTTCCGGGGCGGGCAAGTCCACCCTGGCCCGCATCCTGTACGTGAAATTCATGGAAATGCGCGATCGCCAAGTCTCCCTGCTGGACGGGGACATCGTGCGCAGGAACCTCTCCAGCGAGCTGAGCTACACCCGAGAACACCGGGAAATCAATGTGCAAAGAATCGGCTTCGTGGCCAGCGAGATAACCAAGCACCGGGGCGTGGCCATTTGCGCGCCCATTGCCCCCTATGAAGAGTCGCGTCGCCACAATCGGGATCTCATCGAACAGTACGGTGGCTACATAGAGGTCTATCTGAGCACCCCGCTTTCCGTGTGCCAGACAAGGGATCGCAAAGGCATATACCAAAAGGCCAAGCAGGGGATCATGACCGGGGTCACCGGAATCGACGATCCCTACATTCCTCCCTCCGATCCGGAAATGACCATTGACACCAGTGAGCTCACCCCCATGGAGGCGGCCCAGCAGGTCATGCTCTATCTGGAGGAGCAGCGCTACATCAAATAAGGCCCCGGCAAGTTTCCGAAGGAGAAACTGGCCAGGGCCTCTGCGGCCCTTGCACAAAAGCCGGGATTTGACTACAATATCTAAAAAATCCGGCTGGTTTTGAGTTCTGTTCAGCTCGCACTCGGTTCAAAACCTGTAAACACACTTGGAAGCGGAGAGGTGGCCGAGTGGCTAAAGGCGGTGGTCTTGAAAACCACTGTGGAGTTAAGCTCCACCGGGGGTTCGAATCCCTCCCTCTCCGCCATTTCTTAATTCACCAGAGCTTGCCTTCCCTTAATTCACCTATACCCGAGCTGCCGTTTCCCTTTAGCCCCTCTTTGACCCGGCCACAGCCTAGCTGGAGCCCCAGGGAAAGGGAATCTGCTCTTGCGCCCAAAAAACGGCAAGTTTTGCCTCAACCCCCCAACCCCCTTCCGGGAAGGTTATATGCTTGATCAGCAACTTTTGCACAACTACGCCGATGTCATGCTCTGGGGCATGTACACCGCCCGAAACTGGGACTTCTCTTCCGGAGATATCGTCCTTCTTCGCTACGATCTGGCCGCCCTGGATCTTACAGAGATCCTGTACGAAAAGATCATCAAGAGCGGTCTGCATGCAGTAGTCAGGGCCAATGTTACTCCCGCAATGGAAAAAAGTTTCCTCCGGCAAGCGCAGAACTCGCAACTGGAATTCATCCCCCCGGGAGAGGAAACCCTGCTGCAAAGCATCAACGGCTCTGTCTCCCTTCTGGCTCCGCAGTCACTGACCCACCTGCAGGATATCGACCCTTCCCGCATAGGCAAGGTGATCCTGTCCAAGAAAAAACTGCGGGACATCCTGGATGAACGCGAGAACCAGGGATATTTCGGCTGGACCCTGGGCTTGCTGCCCACGGAGAGCCTTGCCCAGAGCGCCGCTATCTCCCGGGAGGAATACGCCCGGCAGATCATAAAGGCCTGCCACCTGGACCATCCAGACCCCACGCAAAAATGGCAGGAAATCTTCGACTCCGCCCAGCAGATCAAGTCCTTCCTCAACTCCCTGCGGATCGAGCAACTGCATCTGGAGTCGGAGAACTGCGACCTGGTGGTAACACCCGGAAAACACCGGCAGTGGGTGGGGGTCTCGGGACACAACATTCCCAGCTTCGAGATATTCACTTCTCCGGATTGGAGGGGAACTAGTGGAGTCTACTATATGGACCAGCCCTCCTACCGTAACGGGAACCTGGTTCGGGGACTCAGGCTGGAATTTCGTCATGGCGAGGTAACCTCTGTCCAGGCAGAGGAAGGTGAGGAATTCGTGCGCAAGCAGCTGAATGTGGACGACAACGCCGGCAAGCTGGGCGAGTTCTCCCTGACCGACAAGAGATTCTCCCGCATCGACAGATTCATGGCCCACACTCTGTACGACGAAAACTTTGGAGGAGAGCACGGCAATTCCCACATAGCCCTGGGGGCTTCCTACGCGGAAACCTACGCCCACGGAGGGAAGAACTTGAGCGAGGCCTTGAAGCAGGAGCTGGGGTTCAATGACTCCGCTCTGCATTGGGACCTGGTCAACACCGAGCCCAAAAGGGTCAAGGCCAAGCTGGATTCAGGGGATACCCGGGTCATCTACGAGGACGGCTGCTTCCAATTCTGAGCACCCTAGATCCTTCCTGGAGCTGTTCAGCCGATGTCGTGGCCTTTCGGCCTATAAAGCCCCCTTGTGGCGCCGCCAGTGTTTAGCCACTTCTGCATTCTCCTACAAACAGGCCCTCCAAAAACTGCCTTGGAAAAAAACACAAAAGTTGCCGTGGGGCGGGACACTAGTCTGCCGCCCTGCACAGATGCGCCTGCAAAAAGTCTTTTTTGCAGGCGCAGATGACAGAAGACAGAGGA
>CAYSPQ010000213.1:0-3838 GCA_964432965.1 uncultured Desulfohalobiaceae bacterium | reverse complement strand
CCCGACCAGACCCACTCCCTGTTGGAAGCAAGCAAGGACCCTGATCCTCGAACCCTGCGGGATCTGGCCCTGGTTGAGCTCCTCTACGGATCCGGACTGAGAATAGGTGAAGCCCTCGGCCTGGACCTGCAGGATCTCGATGTTGGCAGGGGCGTGCTTAAGGTGCGGGGGAAGGGGGGCAAGGAACGCGTCGTTTTCTTGACCGGAAAGAGTCTGGAACGTATTCGCGCCTACCTGGAGCAGAGAGAGGCCTTTTGTCCATCGCCAGCCGAGGATGCCCTGTTCTTGGGTAGGCGAGGGAAAAGGCTGCACCGGCGCGAGGCAAACCGAATCCTATCCCGCTTGGCCGGCACCACAGGCCTTCAGGAATCCATAAGCCCCCACACCCTGAGACACAGTTTCGCCACTCATTTGCTGGAGGGAGGAGCCGACCTCCGCTCGGTACAAGAGCTGTTGGGTCACTCTCGTCTGGCCACTACCCAGAAATATACTCACATGAGTCTTTCCCGTCTTTTCCGGGTCTATGACCAGGCACATCCTCGCTCCAAAAAGGAAGAGGACGACTCTTAGCCAGGTTAGATCCAAGTGGACTGACACTTGCATTAACGGCAACGACTTCGGCTTTATTCCGCATTACCTTCCCTTCATTCACTGCTTTTCTATATGCATATGTGCAGGGCCTTTCCTGCCTGCGTCCCTAGTGGCATAAAACTTGAAGTTGCTTCTTTGCCAGTAATAAGATATAATAAACAAAATTTTTTAAGTGAGACTCGTTAGGATCTGAGACCTTCCTCCGCCCTGAAATCCTTGAACAAGGACCAGAATGCTTTATAACTGGCAAGACGCATTTACTCAGTTCCCGGGATACTTTTGGAAGGACAAGAGCGCGTTGAGCTGGCCCGCCTCTTTCAGCGTTCTAGAAAACCTCAAGCAATTCCTGGACGTAGTTCACATAAAGCACTGCCTGCTCCAGCCCTACTTCGAAATAAAGGATTACCCTCTGGTAGCCCCACAGGAACTGATGCCCTCCTTCGAAACCAACCTCTACGAGTACCCTTCCCTTCCCGGATTCAGCCTCGTAGTGCTAGACCGCACTATCAGCTACTTTCAAGAGGTCTTCCAGTTCGATCTGCTGCATTGCGTAGAGGATGCACTGCGAAATGTGCACGGCCCGGCTTCCGCTTTCGAGCCGGCCATTATTCAATACAACAAATCCATCTTCCAGAGTCGACTCCCCAAGCATCTTCAGGACAAATTCAAAAAAGAGCTGAATGGCGAGCGCATCACGGATATCCAGAACTACCCTCGCGTCCTGCCCTACATCCTGAATATGGACAGAGGTCATGTGCTGGCTCAGAACGCGGCTGGAGATTTCTACCTCTCGGGAATATACGCCTCCTTTCCCTCCGATCTGGACACCGAGCTGAAGCGCTTCGGACTGAAGATCGGCAAATTCAAGCCCGGAGACAACAGGCTCTACGAAATAAACCGCTACTTCGTCTATCAATTTCTCATGGAGCTCTACGGCTTTCCCATAGCCTCGGAGCGCAGAACATCCGCCGCTTTATTCGCGCGCCGCCTCTTAAAAATGGGAGAGGATTTTCTTGTCCGCGTGCTTGGAGAATCAGACAGGACCATTACCTCCTTGTACACCACGCAGGAGGCGACCCAGTATCCGCAAGTGGAAAAGATAGCCCTAGTGCGACTGGATGCCAGTCAGAAGGAACAGCTGCAACAACTGCGCGAGGGTGGCTTTTTAATAGAAGGGGACGAGCCGGTAGCCATTCTGAAGCTTTCCTACAAGCAACACAATTACGACCCCAAGAACATAAGGACGGACAGGGCTCTTTCCGTAAGCAAGCAGGAAGTGATACACCCACTTACCGGCAGGGTCTGGGCCAATGTGAATATAGTTAAGGACCCCCGCCTGATGACCTATATCCTCAACGATATTGTCAAGGGAGAATACAGGGGCAGGGTGCGCTACAAGCGCAACGAGATTGTGGAGAACACGGATACCCATGAAAAAAGGCTCAAGTTCCTGTATGCCTGGCTAAAAAAGCACCAGCGGCGCATTGTCAGCTACTCGGACGAATTTTACCATCGCATGACCAAGGTATTGGACAATTATCTGCAAAACGAAGAACACAACGAGGAATTCAAGGCACTTTTCCAGCTATACCAGGAAGTATGGGAACAATACAGTTACATACAGCAAGCTCGCAAGGTCAAGGCCTTGGAAGACATAGCCCGCAGACATTATAAAGGCAAGAAGCTTAACTACCTTCAGATGCTCAAACAGGCCAGCGCTATCCTGCATGAGCTTAAATTCGAGGCAGTACGCTACTTCGAGACCATTATCGAGCAAATCATCCACATAACCGAACAGATGCTCAACGACTCCTACTTGAAAAAGAAATATCTCACCCCTGCGGAAGATCAGCTAACTCCCTACGGTCGTTCCGTGCGCAAACTCTACGGCAGGACTGTCAATCTGCTGGATGACTTCTACGCCATCAGGAAGAGCCAAAGCGTGTCCACCCCATCGGAGACAGGCTCAGTAATCAAATATGTATCTTCAGCCCCGGCTTCGGACACTTCCGATCCACTCTTTTCCAACTAAAAATGGATTCCGGGAAATTTCCTCCTCAGCTTCGCACTTAATTGATCAAACCCCATACATCCAAGGATGGTGCTTATGTTTTGCCCTAAATGCAACTACACCAGTTTTGATCATTTGCAGAACTGCCCAAGATGCAACTTCGATTGGAGTGAAACAAAACGAACCTTTAATTTGGATTGGCTGGCGGCTTCCTCAATTTCTGCCTTGAATTTGGAACATGTCGATTCCGGAGCAGGAGATTCCCGACACCAAGCGGAAGACCACAAGCAAACCGTTGGAACACATGGTGTGTCCCAGGAATCATCCCCGGAACAGTCGGAAAGCGAAGATATCTTTATCGATGACATGGATATGGAGGTGGTCCAGGAGGGTGATGCTTCCCTAGAACCTGAGGACAGCAGCGGGTCGGATGTCGGACAGGAAATGGACACCGAAATTAGCTTTGAGGGGTTGCAGGATGTCGTCTTCGAAGATACGGAGACAGAGGAGGCTAGTGACACCTCAGCCTCCACAGTCGAAGAACCCCAGGCCGAAGAGGATGAGGTGGTCATGGAACTGGATTTCCAGGAGGAAGAGGTTGCCTCTGCTCAGCAAGAAGAGCCCCGGGGAGGAGACGAGCTTGAGGATGTAGACATCTCACCGTTGATCGAGGACTTGGAGGAGGAAGAGGAGCCAGGCAAAAAGGACCGTGGGGACAAGGGATCTGAATAGAGTTCCCCTACCGGAGCCGGACTTGCTTACCGGTTGTTTAGACCACCTTGTTCCACTCTACAACAAAACTTGCAGGCGGAGGATTCGGAGCTTGGCAGCGTGAAGGAGAGAAGGCCGCTGGCGGAAATATTGCGCCCCGAGGATTTTTCCCAGTTCATCGGCCAGGAGGAGGCAAGGGGCAAGCTGGACAATCTCTTGCGACAAAAGCGTCTACCCAGTCTTCTGTTCTACGGGCCTCCCGGAAGCGGCAAATCCACAGCCGCCCTACTCTTGGCCAAGCATATGGACAGGAAAACAGTTCGGCTAAGCGCCCCGGAGACTGGACTTTCCGAACTACGCAGTCAGTTGGCCGAGCACGACCTCCTGATCCTGGACGAAATCCACCGCTTCAGCAAGACCCAGCAAGACTTCTTTCTGCCCTATCTAGAAGAGGGCCGCATCACCTTGCTGGCCTCCACCACGGAAAATCCCTCCTTTTCCCTGACCAACCAGCTCCTTTCCAGG
>CAYSPQ010000212.1:0-3840 GCA_964432965.1 uncultured Desulfohalobiaceae bacterium | reverse complement strand
GGTTATGATCAGAATGAGCAGAGCGGTGGTTATGTTCAGGGCCAGGAACAAGTCCAGCAAGTAGGTGGGAAGGGGGATGATCATGACCAGCAGAATAATCACCAGTCCCAGAGCGGCAGCCACATCGCTGCGCAGCACCGTCGCCAGCCATTTGTTCTGGGTGGGATCCAGTCTCATGCTCGCCTTCCCTTCAAGCTGTAGACATAGGCCAAAATCTCGGCCACCGCCTTGTACATATCCTCGGGGATGCTCTGCCCGACTTCCACCTCATTCAAGGCCCGTGCCAGAGGCGGGTTCTGAACCACGGGAACCTCGTTTTCCCGGGCCAGAGTGCGGATGCGTTGCGCCAGGTGATCGCTGCCCTTGGCCACCACCCTGGGCGCCTCCATCTCCTCGCGTCTATAGGCCAGGGCCACAGCTATGTGCTGCGGATTGGTCACCACCACGTCCGAGCCGGGGACCTCGGCCATCATGCGCTTGTTGGCCATCTCCTTCTGTATGCTCTTTATCTTCTTCTTGAGCTGGGGATCACCCTCGGTTTCCTTGTGCTCGTCCTTGACCTCCTTCTTGGTCATCTTCATCTGCTGCTCCATTTCCCAGCGCTGATAGAGAAAGTCCAGCACTGCCACAATGAGCAGAGCCACACAGGACTTGAGCATTATTTCCCCGGCCATTTCCGTATAGAATTGCAGGGACCTCTCCAATTGCACGCCGGACAGGGAAAGAATGCTGTCCACGCTCGACGAGAGGGTGAAGTAGACTATGCCAGCAATAACAGCCAGCTTCATCAAGGACTTGGCCAGCTCGAACACAGACTTCTTGGAAATCAGCCTCTGGATGCCCTTGATGGGATTCATCTTGGAGGCCTTGGGTTGCAGGGGCTTCAGGGTGAACAAAGGACCGATTTGAACCATGTTGGCTCCTATGCCCACAAGGAAGGAGGTAAGCATGAGCGGCCACAGCAGCCCGGCCAGCAGGTTCAGGCTCAGGGTCAGGAGCTCTCCCGCGGACTGGGTGGTTACCTGGTAGGTTCCGGCAACCCGCCAGAAGTAGGTCAAAAGGGGCTGCAGATCCTCCCAGAAGGAAGGCAGATAAAAGAACCACACCAGCAGCATCCCGGAAAAGAGAAGGGCGGTGTTGAGCTCTTGACTCTTGGCCACCTTCCCTTCTTCGCGGAACTCTCTTCGCCGCTTTTCGGTAGGTTCCTCTGTGCGTTCTTCCTGTTGCTCTCCGTCCGCCATGGCAGTGCTCACATCATTTGTAAAAGCTGCATGAATCGCTCGCCCAGGGCCTGAAACTCCTCTCCCAGGAGAAAGACGATCATGTTCAGGCTAAGCCCCAGGAAGACAAAACCCAGGGCCTGATTCACGGGCCAGGAAAGCATCAATACGTTCATCTGAGGCATAAGGCGGGCCATGATCCCCAGGCCGAAATAGTTGAGTGTCAAAACTATCAACATGGGAGAAATAAGCTGCAGTCCCAGCACGAACATATCCCCTGTCATGCTCATGACATAGGGGATGGCCTCTCCGGAAAAATCTGCGGTTCCGGGGGGCAGGATCTCGTAGGATTTGGCCAGGCCCCGGATAAAAACATGGTGTCCATCCACGCTCAAAAACACCAGAACCGCCACCACGTTCATGAACTGTCCCATCAGGGGCACCTGTTGCTGGCTGTGATCCATGACATTGGCCTTGGCAAAGCCCATTTTGTAACCCACTACCGTGCCCCCGAACTGGATGGACATGAGAATCAGCCTTGCGGTGAAGCCCATGATTACCCCAAAGACAGTCTCCTGGAGCAGAATCACTCCCAGTGCGAGAAAACTCAGTCCTCCCCCCGGCAAGTGCGGCTCCACCACAGGGAACATGAGCACCGCCAGCATGAAGGCCAGGCCCACGCGCAATCTCACCGGACCCTGACCGGTGCCGAACACTGGCATACTTCCCACTACAGCCAGTATCCGGACCAGACAGACCAGAAAGCTCTGCCATGCATCCAGGGGGACAGCAGGCAGGTCCACGGCGGCTAGCCTCCCATGCCCAGATGTGAAATGGATTGATAGAGATTTTCCGTATAGGTCACCACCAGATTAATGATCCAGGGAGCCGCCACAGTCAGGGTGAGAAGCACAGCCACTATCTTGGGCACGAAGGTCAGTGTCATCTCGTTGATCTGGGTGGCGGCCTGGAAGATACCGATGGCCAGGCCCACGACCACGCCTATGGTCATCATGGGCGCAGCGGAGAAGAGAACCGTCTCCACTGCTTTGCGGGAAATCTCCACTACCAGCTCGGGATTCATATCCGCTCCTTGAAGGCTCTTTCTGGAAAAAAACAATCTGCTGAAAAAAAGGTCACCCCGACAGGGGTCACTGGAAGCTCTGCACCAGGGAGCCCACCACCAGGTGCCAGCCGTCCACCAGGACGAAGAGGAGCACCTTGAAGGGAAGGGAGACGATCACGGGAGGGAGCATGAGCATTCCCATGGTCATGAGCACCGAGGCGGTGATCATGTCGATGATCAGGAAGGGAACGAAGATCATGAATCCAATGGTGAAGGCCCTTTTGAGCTCGGTTAGCATAAAGGCCGGGATCAGGGTCCAGGTGTTCACGTCCTCCAGGTTCTCCGGCCTATCCTGGTCCGCAACCTCCACCATCAGCTTGAGGTCCTTCTCCCGAACCTGGGAGAACATGAACTCCCGCATGGGCTGCACTGCCCTGCCGAAAGCCTCCTCTTCCGCGATATCCTCATTCAGATAGGGCTGCAGGGCTTCGCTGTTTATCTCCTTCAGCACCGGGGACATGATAAAGATGGTCAGGAAAAGGGCCAGGCCGATGATCACCTGATTGGGGGGCATGTTGTGCACTCCCATGGCCTGTCGGATAAAGGATAGAACAATGACCACACGTATGAACGCAGTAGTCATCAAAACGATAGCCGGGGCCACGGAAATGACTGTGATGGCAATCAAGAGCTGCAGGGCAAGGGAAACCTGCTCCGTGCCTCCGCCCTCCTCGCCGCCGAAGGGCAGGAAGGGCAGGGTCTGCGCCTCCGCTGCCGCCGGCACGGATAAGCAGAACACGCCCAGAATCGCCAGGCCCGGGATTATTCTTCTCATGTCTCCCTTCCCTTTTCCTGGAGCAGTTGCTCCTCGAAACGGGATGCGGCGGTCTGGCCGCCCAGGCGGGAAAGGAACTCGATCCTCTCTTGCCCCACGCTTACCAGCATTTGCTCTCCCCGAACCTGGATCAGACAGACCGCCTTTTTTCCGCCCAGGTGCTTGATGTCCAGGATTTCGATCGCTCCCTTCCCTGCCGGGGAAAGGAATCTCCCCTTCTTGAACAGGGCATAGACTCCCAGCATAATCCCCAGGATCAACAGGAGCCCTCCCACCATCTTCAAGGTGGCAGGAAAGACTCCCGGCATTTCCGGCTCTGCGGCAAAAGCGACCACGGGACAGAAAACAAGCATTCCCAGCAGGAGGGCGCTTTTCATTTCAACTTCTCCAGCCTCTCGGAGGGGCTGACTACATCCGTCAGCCGGAGCCCCACCTTGTCGTCCACAACCACGGCCTCGCCCCGGGCGATTAGATGGGAGTTCACGTACACCTCCAGGGGCTCCCCGGCCAGCTTATCCAGCTCGATGACCGAACCTTCCCGCATCTGCAAAAGATCCTTGATCAGTACCCTGCTGCGTCCCAGCTCCACGGAAACCTGCAAGGGGACATCCAACAGAAAGCCCAGCTCCCTCAGCTCCTTTTGCTCCGTGCCCTCTTCCTGGACCTTTTCCTCTTGTTCCTTGGCTTGACTTTCATTCGAGGCCATGCTCACCCCCTAT
>CAYSPQ010000211.1:0-3844 GCA_964432965.1 uncultured Desulfohalobiaceae bacterium | reverse complement strand
CTCTGTCTTCTGTCATCTGCGCCTGCAAAAAAGACTTTTTGCAGGCGCATCAGGGCCTGTGGAGCTTGAGTTGCAAAAAATTCTTCCTAACGTGATTTGCTTTTTACAGCGCACGGTTTCCCACATAGCCCAGATCGCTTAGCACTCTTCTGCTAGGGAGGTAAGGATTAGCCGCCAAAGGAGGCACCCTTAGGCCGCATCGGTCCTGCCAGCCCATCCGTTCCAGCTTGAGATTGTAGGCCTTGTAGAGCAGGCTCTCTAGACTAAGAACATCTTGAACATTGTAGGCCAGAAGGGTCTCAAGCACATCTTCCTCCTTGTGTTCCTGAAAGGTGCGCCAGAGCAGGACTGCAGCGTAACCATCCACTCCGCCCAGATCTTGGCGTTCAAGGCCGAATTCTTCTTCGCATCGCTTGAGTCCCCCGGTAAAGCCCAGGCTCTTCAGCATCTGACGAAGGTCGATATGCACCGGGGGTAGACTGAGCCGGAGCTGCTGTCGCAGAAAGGGGAGATCGAACCGACTGCCGTTGAATGTTACTATCACCTGGTAGAGACGAATATCGTCCTCGAACTGCTCCAGATTGCGGTCGAAAACATAGGTGGCCACCTTGTCCCCATCGTACAGGGCAATGCTGGTAATGTGATCCATGCCCCGGCCCAAGCCCGTGGTCTCGATATCCACATAAGCAGTGCTGTGGCGGAAGGCACCGAAAAGACGCCACATCTCCTCCTGCGGCAGCAACGAGGCAAAATACCCTGCTTGTCCCTTTTGCAATCTCCTCTTGGACTCAGCCACCCACCCCTGTAGATCTGACCTGCGGCAAGGAGCAGGAAGATGACCGGATTCGACCCCCAGCAAAAAATCCCTCCAAGACAAATAACCCTCGCTCCACAGCCTGCGCTCAGTCTTGAGTCCTATCCCAGGAACATGGCAAAAGGTCCTCTCCAGCATAATGGCCCTTCATGTCAAATGAGTATATCCTTCGGCCAGGTCTTCCAGCTTCCCGTCATCCAAAATGACAATTGTATTCTGCCTGACCTCAATGATCCCTGCCCGGCTCATTCGTCTCAAGACCCGGGACACGGATTCCTGGGTGGTGCCCAGGATCTTGGCCAGAACTCCCTTGGACACGTCCAGATCTACGCTTTCCTGGCCTCCCTTGGCATCCTGAATATGCATCAAATAAGCAGCCAGTCTGCTGGGAGTCTCCTTAAGGGACAGATCCTCTATTAGATCTACAAAGCGCCGTAGCCTGCGGGAAAGAATGGCCAGCATGTTCATGGGCAGGGATGGATCCTTGCCAAACAGCTCCAGCAGCCTGTTACGGGACAAAAACCAAAGGCGGGAATACTCCATGGCCTCTGCGTGGGCCGGGTAGGTCTGTCCGGAAAAAACCGGCACTTCACCTATGGGCTCTCCCGGACCGAAGAGATGCAGGATCTGTTCCTTCCCGGCCGGGGAAAGCTTGTAGATCTTCACTCTGCCGGAGAGGATTACGTAGAAACCCTCCGCAGGATCACCCTGGGAAAAAATAGTGCGGCCCGGCTCGAAGTTGTAGGGCAGTCCCGCCTGCTCCAGCTCCCCAAGCTGAGATCGGTTCAAGCCTTGAAAGAGCTTCACCTGATCCAGTTCCACTGACTCACTGCCACCCATCTGCGACCTCTATCAGGACTGGAAACTTAAGCCGATTCCGTGTAGGGGTTGTACCCCCGGGCATTGATCTCGGCCACTAGTTGAGCCAGGCGCGACACTTCCGGGACCTCCTCCTTGTAGTTCAGCAGTTCCTGATGTGTGTCCAGATAGGAGGTGTCAAAGCGGAAGGCGATGAAATCGGGATCGTCTGCGATACGCCGATAATAGGGGATAGAGGTTTTCACCCCCACTATCATGAAATCATCCAAGGCCCTCCTCACTCGCTGCACCGTCTCTTCCCAAGTAAAGCCGTAGACCGTCATTTTGACCAGCATAGAATCGTAATAGCGAGGTATCTCGTAACCCTGGAACACCGCCCCGTCCAGTCGGATTCCATGCCCTCCGGGAGATTGATATACCTGAATGAGCCCGGGGCTGGGCATGAAATTGTTTTTCGGATCTTCGGCATTGATGCGCAACTCTATGGCGTGTCCGCGCTGCCAGATATCCTCCTGGGAGAAGGAGAGCTCGAGCCCGGCGGCCACGCGTAGCTGCTCCCTGACTATATCCAATCCGGTAATCATTTCCGTGACCGTGTGCTCCACCTGTATCCTGGTGTTGATTTCCAGGAAATAGAAATAGTCATTTTCGTCAACCAGGAACTCCACGGTTCCCGCGTTCACGTAGTCCGTGGCCTTCGCCGCCTCCACTGCCGCATCGCAGATCCGCTTTTCCAGATCCTGGGGAATTCCGGCAGGCGCAATCTCGATCAGCTTCTGGTTGCGTCTTTGGATAGAGCAGTTTCTTGTGCCCAGGTGAACAACATTTCCCTTGGAGTCGGCCATTATCTGCACTTCCACATGACGTGGCTTGTTGATGGCCTTTTCCAGATAGACATCCGGGCTCCCGAAAGTGGTGCGCGCTTCGGATCGAGCCGCGCGAAGGCCCTTGAGGAGCTCGTCCTTGTTATTCGCCGGACGGATTCCTCTTCCGCCTCCCCCGGCCACGGCCTTGATCATCACCGGATACCCATATTTCTGGCAAAACTGGTCTGCCCTGGAGTCGCCGGCTTCTCCCTCATCAAGGATTTCCGAGCCCGGAATTACCGGCACTCCCGCTTCGGTCATCTTCCTCCTGGATATCACCTTGCTCCCCATGTCGATAATAGTCTGAGGAGAGGGTCCCACGAAAATCAATCCTGCCTCCGTGCATCGTCTAGCCAAATCCGGATTTTCCGCCAAGAAGCCGTACCCCGGATGAATCGCCTCCGCGCCAGTCTCCCTAGCGGCTTGGATGATCCGTTCGATGTTCAGATAGTCCTTTCTGGGACCAGCACCGATACATACCGCCTCATCAGCCAGCATGATGTGCAGGGCCTCCTTGTCCGCTTCCTCGTACACGGAGACCGTCCAAATACCCATCTCGTTGGCCGAACGAATTATGCGTACCGCTATTTCGCCCCTGTTGGCAACCAAAAGCTTGCGGATCATAAACTCTCCTTGCTCCTTACTGGACTGAACGACTTGAGTATTATATTGCGGCCCCATCTCTTGCGGCAAATACATTTACCCCGAGTTGACGAGGGCCGACTTGCCATTTGGACTCCAGCTGTTCTAAGGTGACTCATGGGTATCGAGGCAGGGGTGGCGACTGTGCTCCTTACAAATGCATAGCCAAAAACCGGCAAGAAAATGAGTTCCAACATTCGAAGAGGAAAATATTCCCGCAGGGACTTTCTGTTCGGCCTGGTCAACCGCTTCCGAAGCGACCAGTACTGGGCCGAGGCCACTGGATTCGACCCCTCCTCTCAAGATGTGGACCCCCTTATTCGCGAGGGCGATTATTCGGCGGCCATTCATAGCCTAAAACAAAGATTGGAAAAAACTCCGGACAATGTGCAAGCTCGCCAGAAACTGGCCTATTGCCACCTGCAAGAAAACGAACTGGAGGAGAGCATCCGGCAATTCCGGGAAATATTGAAACAGAAGCAGCAGGACAACTTCACCCTGCTCTATCTGGGCCTAGCCCTGGCCAAACATGGAAATACAGAACAAGCTACGCTATGCTGGCGGGAATACTTCAACGTAAATCATCCGGTAATACAAAGGGAGATTAACCTGCAGCTATCTCTTTACGATACAGGCGCCGCCAGAAACAAGGACATGGTGAACGGCATAGAGGAAGCAATAAGAGAGCAGGCTAGAATCAAGG
>CAYSPQ010000210.1:0-3847 GCA_964432965.1 uncultured Desulfohalobiaceae bacterium | reverse complement strand
ATGAAAAATATTTTTACCAAAATGGCCAGCAATAAAAGCCGTTATTTGCCGGTAACCTCGCTTCCCAAGTATGGTTTTACGGCAGACTGTCCACGAACCGGCAAATCAGCTGAAGTTAAGATGGAAACCCCGGACAACATGAAGGTATATGTATCTTCTGAAACTAAAACCAAAATTGATCATGCTGAAGAAGCAGAAAAGACAATCAATGAACAGTTTGCGGAGCCCATGGACGATGAGGCCATGCAGAACCTCCTGGATCGCCAGAGTGAAGTGCAGACCAAGCTGGACTCCCTGAACGCATGGGAAGTGGACAGCCAGCTCAACATGGCCATGGAGGCCCTGCGCTGCCCTGCGGGAGAAACTGCGGTTCCCGTTCTTTCCGGAGGGGAAAAGCGCAGGGTGGCCCTCTGCCGTCTTCTTATCCAGCAGCCGGACATCCTTCTGCTGGACGAACCCACCAACCACCTGGACGCGGAGACGCTGGAGTGGCTGGAGCATCATCTGCACGCCTATCCGGGAACGGTGATCGCAGTAACCCACGATCGCTACTTTCTGAATAACGTGGCCGGCTGGATCCTGGAGCTCGACCGCGGCCACGGTGTTCCCTGGAAGGGCAACTACGCCTCCTGGTTGGAGCAGAAAAAGTCCAGGCTGGAGAAGGAAAAGCGTTCGGACAAGCAGTGGGGCAAGACCCTGGAGCGAGAGCTGGAATGGATCGGCATGACCCCGGAGCAGCGCCACGCCAAGAACAAGGCCCGCATTGAGAAGTACGATCAGCTACTGAGCAGGGAATCCGGCACTGGAATAGAGGAGCTGGAAATACCCGTTCCTCCCGGGCCGCGACTGGGGGACGTGGTAGTGGAGGCAAAGGAAGTGAGCAAGGGTTTCCAGGACAGGGCGCTAATGGAGGATCTGTCCTTCCTGGTGCCCCCGGGGGCGATCGTGGGCATAATCGGCCCCAACGGCACGGGCAAGACCACTCTTTTCCGCATGATCACCGGCAGGGAGGAGCCGGATTCCGGCGCACTCCGTCTGGGCTCCACCGTGCAGCTGGCCTATGTTGAGCAGAGCCGGGAGCGCCTGGATCCGGAACAAACCGTGTGGGAAGCCGTGAGCGAAGGCAGGGACACTATCAAATTGGGGGGCAGGGAGATCAGCTCCCGGGCCTATATCGCCAGGTTCAACATCACAGGTTCCGAGCAGCAGAAAAAGCTGAGCGAGCTGTCCGGAGGAGTGCGCAACCGGGTCCATCTAGCCATGATGCTCAAGGAGGGGGCCAATCTCCTGCTTCTGGACGAGCCTACCAACGACCTGGATGTGAACACTATGCGCGCCCTGGAGGAGGCCCTGCAGAACTTCGCCGGCAGCGCCATGGTCATAAGCCACGACCGTTGGTTCCTGGACCGCGTGGCAACCCATATCCTGGCTTTCGAGGGCCAGGGAAATGTCCTCTGGTTCGATGGCAACTTTTCCGAATACGAAGAGGACAAGCGCAGGAGGCTGGGAGAGGAGGCGGACCGTCCCACTCGCAGCAAGCATCGCAAGCTGAAGCGCTAGTCTTCCTGCCTCTCGGGGCCCGGACTCGGCTACCCGAATCCGGGCCCCGGAGCAATTCCCCGCTCTGGGCAAGCCCTTACAGACGACAGGCGCTGCCGCCCTCGCAGTAGTGCCGGATGAATCTACCCAACTGCGTGCCCAGATGATAGCATTCCTTGCCCTGCAGGCATGCTTCCACATCCTGGGCCTCCAGATGGGTGGATAGCTTGTTCTCGCCCTTGCTGAAAGTGGCTATCCAGGCCTCCTTGCCCTCATCATAGGCAAGATCCATGTCCAGCCCGAACTGCTCGATCTCCGGATAAAGACTCAGGATCTTGGATCTTAGCTCTTCCTGTGGGACATTCATTTCCGCCCTCCTTTTTTATTCGTTCTATATTAGTGACCGTAACAGGCTCACCACGTTTGCCAATCAGGCTACCACACTGGGAAGCAGGCTGAGAGCATGAGTACAGAATCGTTTTCCTCTTATCGGTATATATGCACAATGCGGCTGCAAAAGGTTTTTTAGCAGACGCAGAGGACTGAGGACCCCAGTGAAACAAAGACAAGGTTTCACCCCGGTGTATTGGAAGAAAATACACGGGGCAGGCGGAGCAGGCAGAAAAATCAATGAGTTAGAGCACTTTGATCAAAAGAGTACCTGATCTTTAAATTTTTGCAGTTATATCATGCAAACGTCGTACTAGCTAGTTGCCATCCGGGAAAGGAACTCTCCTGGATGACAACTAGCTTCTCTTCTTTTTTGGAAAAAAACCAGGAAATCAGTTAATTACACCTAAACTACTGCGCTTCTTCCGGGAACAAGAAACTAGCTGAAGCCTGGAGAAAACAAGCGGGAAGCCCTTGTTCCCGCCCGCTTCCTACCCCGCTTTTAGGAGCCCATCCTGCTCCCCTCCAGCTTGAGGCATATGTTTTGCAAATATTCACCTATAGATGGGGAAGAAGCGTAAAGATTTTACAGAAGCAAGCTTTTTATTCTGTAACCTTAAAGAGATTCAGGAGGCAAGGAATGTCCCGTGACCGAATTCGGATCTGGATCGGTGGAGAGGCCGGACAAGGGCTGGAGACCATGGGTCAGTTGCTGGCCCGAGGACTGGTTCGCCACGGGTACGAGATCCTGGCGACTCAAAACTACATGTCCCGCATTCGAGGCGGGCACAATCTCTTCTCCCTGATTGCGGACACTGAGGCAGTCCACTCCTCGGAACCCGGTGCAGATCTCCTGGTTGCTCTGGACCGGGAAACCATCCACCGACATAGCCGGGAAATGCGGGAAGGCGGACTGATCCTTGCTGATCCTGAACATGTGGAGCAAGAAAAAAACACCCTGGAGATTCCCTTTCGGGAGTTGATTACGGACAAGTTCTTCTCCAATGTGTGCTCTCTGGGAGTAATCTGGGCCCTGCTTCAGCTGGACCGGCAAATTATGGAAGATCTGCTCCGGGAGGTGCTGGGTGGAAAGGAGGAGGATCTGGCGGAGAAAAACGCCACTGCCTTTGCCCGGGGTTACGACTGGGCCAGGGACAACCATCCCGGATTCGAAACAATTTCGCCTGCCCCTTCCAGGGGAGAGAAGCTGGCCCTGAGCGGCAACCAGGCCGTCTCTCTGGGCGCTCTAGCTGCTGGTGCGGATTTTTGCTCCTTTTATCCCATGACTCCGGCTACGGGAGTGGCCCTGAATCTTGCGGGCTGGGGGGAAAAATTCGGCATAGTGGTGGAGCAGGCAGAAGACGAGATAGCCGCAATAAACATGGCCATCGGGGCCTCTTTTGCCGGAGCCAAGAGCATTGTTCCCACCTCCGGGGGTGGCTTCTGCCTCATGGCCGAGGGCCTCAGCCTGGCCGGAATGACGGAGACTCCAGTAGTCGTGGTCCTGGGACAGAGGCCGGGACCGGCAACCGGACTACCCACCCGCACGGAGCAGGCAGATCTACAGCTTGCCTTGTACAGCGGCCACGGAGAGTTCCCCAAAGCTGTCTTCGCTCCGGGCAGCCTGGAGGAATGCTTTCATCTCACGGCCAAGGCCCTGGATGTGGCCCAACGCAGCCAAAGCGTGGCCATTGTGATGACCGACCAATACCTGGCAGACTCCATCCGGGCAGTAGAGCCCTTCAACACCTCTAGCTTGCCGGAAATGGCAGGGCCGGAAACGGAAACGCCCCATCCGGAATCCTACGAGCGCTACCATTTCGCCCCTTGGGGCCTATCCCAGCGATTGCTTCCGGGCACAGGCAAGCACTTGGTGGTGGCGGACAGCGACGAGCACACGCCGGACGGGCACATCACC
>CAYSPQ010000209.1:0-3867 GCA_964432965.1 uncultured Desulfohalobiaceae bacterium | reverse complement strand
CTTCCACGCTGCGCATCGGGATAACGTCGCGCTCAATGGAGACCGTCTTCGGCTCCGTGTCTCCCTCGTGCAAAATGGTCAGATCCACTTCCGAACCCTTGGGGCCGCGGATCTTGTTCACCGCGTCCATAAGGGAGATGTCGCGGGTGGGCTCGTCATCGATTCGTAATATGGTGTCTCCCGCCTTGAGCCCGGCTTCATAGGCTGGGGTGCCCTCAATAGGGGAAACAACTGTCAACCTATCCTCCCGGGTGGTGATTTCTATTCCCACTCCGGTAAACTCCCCTTCTGTCTCCACCTGCATGTTTTGGAAGGCGTCCTTGTCCAAAAATGAGGAATGGGGATCCAGGTTCTTTAACATCCCTTCTATGGCACCCTTGATCAACTCCTCCCTGTCCACGTCCTCAACATAGGACTTCTCCACCATATCCAAGACATTGCTGAATCGCTTCAGGGAAGAATACTCGTCGTTCGCGCTGGACAGGCTCGGGGTGCCCGCCAGGCAAAACAGAAGGGCTGTAATTCCCAAGAAATGTGTAACTCGCATAACTTTCTCCATTTTCTGATGGCTGATAGCCATGTAATATCTCTTACTTTTCCCTGACTTTTGAACGGCACACTCATTCCAACCAGGGTTGGGGGTCGATGGGATCCTGCCCGTGCCTTAGCTCGAAATAAAGGCCAGGACCATCCACTGTGGGATAAAATCCGGCCCTGCCTATGGCCTGCCCTTTTTCCACATCCTGGCCAGAACTCACGCTTGTATTGCGCAGATAGGCGTAAAGAGAGTAATAATCCTCACCATGAAAAATTATAACCACTCGCCCAAAACCGCGCAACTTATCATCATACACCACCTTTCCCCAGGAAATTGCCCTAACTGGTCGATTCCCGTTCAAAGAAAATGCCATACCTTTTTCCGACTCGCGCGAGGAATCACTCTTAAACTCTGCAATCATGTCTCCCTGAACTGGCCAGGTCAAGTGCCCCTTCAACTCGGATAGCTGCCGATCCTCCACGTGTTCGAGCCTGTACTGCAACTCCTGTATAGTTTCCCTTATCTCTTCCAGTTTTTCCCGTTTGGCCAAGCGCTCCGCGCGAATCTCCTGCAGCTTACTGGAATAACTGAGCTTTTCCTGTAGCAAGCTCTCCTGGGTCTCTTCTTTCTCCTCGATCTGCATAGCGATACGCTTCCGCGCGCGATCCAGATCCTCCAGATTCTGCTGCAGCTCTGTCCTTTTTGCTCGCAAGGAAGTCATCCGCTCGCGGATCATGCCGTAAACAGAGGTCAACCAATCGAGCTCCACCACTCTTTGCTCCGGCTGCTGTGTCTCCAGCGGGGACATGTCTTGATTCTGCACCCATAAAGGCCAGAGATGGTCCAACAATTCCCGCAGCTCTTCCTCCTTGTCTCCTATCCGTTCCAGCAGCTCCCTGCCTCGTTTTTCCAGTTCCTCTTTTCCCTCCTTCTCCTGCTGCAGCCTCTCCCGTTGTTCTCTTAACCGCTCGTCCAAGACCTCGATTCTTTCCTCTATCTCCACCAGAGCGGAATAGACCCTTTCCTCCTCGCGGGAGAGCTCGCCAAGGGATTCCTTGCCCTCTTCCATGAGCTGTTTGTGCCGTTCGATCCTTTCCTCTATTTCGCCCCTTTCGCTACTCAACGCTGGTGCTGTCTGCAACACAATAATGCCAAGAATTGCAGTTAACGCCTTGAACAATTTGGAGCATGGGACCCAGTTTGCATCTAGCTTCATGAGATACTCGCATCCCCAGTTTCATTGTCCTTTTTCCGGGGAATCATGGACACGACTTGACTTGCGGCAACCATGCCCATACTAGTGCTTTCAGAGTCCGGTGGAGGGCAAGAAAGACAAGGGGCAATCGGAACAAAGGCCGTATTTCTTGCGGCACCATTTGTTCCCCAGACGCACCAGCAGAGCGTGAAACTCCTGGTAGATGTAAATGTCCTTGGGTAGATTGTCCATGAACAGGGCCCGCAGCTCCTCGTATCCGATATTCTGTCGGACCATGTCGTGTCTGCCCAGAATGCGCGCTGTATAGTTGTCCACCACGAAGCTGGGCTTGTGCAATGCATAGAGGAGTATACTGTCCGCGGTCTCCGCGCCAATGCCCTTAACCCTTAAGAGCTTCTCTCGCAGCTCGGAAGTACCCTCTTCCTGCAATCTCTTAAGCCTAAATCCCGTGTTTTCCCGTAGAAAATTGAGGAAGTTCCGCAATCGGTCCGCCTTGATCCTATAGTATCCAGCCGGCCTAATAAGCTCGGACAAGTAGTCCCTGTCGATCTGAAATAGGCTGACCGGATCCAGCAACTCCTTGAACCGAAGGTTCTCAATGGCCTTTTCCACATTATTCCAGTTCGTGTTCTGGGTCAAAATTGCTCCGACACAAACCTCGAAGGGCGTCCTTCCCGGCCACCAGTGGCTGGGGCCGAGTCTATCCAGCATGGCGGTATACATGTTGAGCAGAGTAGCTTGAGTAAGGCTCATATTCAGCTTTTACCGTGGAAAATGTGCTCCAAGCTTTACTTCAAGTGACCTCATCCCTGCTTCTGGGATTGCTGGACCTTCTCCCCAACCAAGTGGCAAGAGTCAGTCCTTGCGCCAAATCATGGCAGACCATTCAGCCTTGCGCAGAACAGATTGGGAGGCAAGTCCCAGTCCACTGTAGGCCCGCTCTATTTCACTTTCCTGACTGTTAAGCAGACCGGAGAGAACCAGATACCCACCGGAGGCCAGCCTCTCCACCAGAGTTGAGGCCATCTCTTGCAAGGGTTCGGCCATGATGTTGGCCAGCACCAGATCGAATTCCGCATTAGGGTGGACACAGTCAAGGTTGCCCACTACCAGGGACAGCCGGCTTGCTTCCCCATTGATCTGCCGATTGGTTTGCGCATTGTGCACCGCCACCCTGTCTGTGTCCACTCCCACGCTATAGAAGCCAGTTTTTGCACTGGCAATACCCAGGATGCCGGATCCGGTTCCCAGGTCGAGACAGCGCCGGCTGGGTGCCGGATTTATCTTCTCTCGCAGCTCGGCCAGAGCTTCCAGGCAGAGATGGGTAGTAGGATGGTGGCCGGTGCCGAAGGCCATTTCCGGATAAATAAGAAGGGGGATCAAATCCGGGCTAGCACCTGCCTGGCTTTCCCATTCCGGAAGAACGTAAAAGGTTCCAGCAACTACAAAAGGCTGGAAGAAATCCCGCCAAACTTGGTGCCATAAAAGCTTGCGCTCCTCGCGGACCTGAACGCAAAGGTCCGGAAAAGCCTGCAAAAGCCGAGCCCGTAGGGAAACGGCCTGTTCCCTCTCCGGGCAATAAACTTTGACCGTGCCTTGTTCACCCGGGTCTTCCTCCCACCCCCAGGGAGCATTCTCCTGCAAAAAGAAGTCCACTTCTACCCGGTATCTGCTGGGCACGTCGAACCCAACCAGATAGACCCACTCCGATTGCGGCTCTTCCCGCTCCTCGTTTTTCCGGGTTGAAGGCCCTCCGCCCCTTCCAGATGCCAAACCGCTCACTGTCCTACCTCCAACAAATAGTAGCTCAACTTGCCTGTCCTCCTTTATCAGGCTCCACTAACCGGAAAAATATGAGCTGAGATCATGAGCTGGTGGGCTGCCATCCGTGGTTAACAAGGGCCCAAGAAAGCAAGGACCGTAATCCTTCACAGGGCATTTTTCACTTCGTACCTCCGGTAAATGGAGTTCAAAATACCCAGTGAAGGATTACCAAGGACCAGCATAGGCTGAGGCACCGCTTCAAGTACAAAAGACACTCGGAGAAAAAGAAACAAGAAGATAATCGGTGAAAAATCCTCGGATGGGGTGTTGAAAAACTCGTTTATATCAG
>CAYSPQ010000208.1:0-3878 GCA_964432965.1 uncultured Desulfohalobiaceae bacterium | reverse complement strand
CCTGCTTGAATGGCTGTAGTTAACAGATAACCCACTGCCAAGGCAACGCAAATGGACCGCTCTTCCTGGAATTCGCTCCCTGGCCTGCACTTCCGGGCCAGGAATCACTTTTGCCCGTACGGCGGATGCGGCCGGAGAAATGGATAGTCTACCATAAACAAACGTAATCAAAGGAACATAACGTTAATGCTTTCCCTTGCTTTCAGGCCACTACCGAAGGGCTTGCGAAGACCGACTGACTCTGGGCGGTCCCCCCAGTAGTATCCACCGCCCTCACGGCATAGGAATAGGTCTCTCCCTGCGGATCCCGGCTGAACACGTCGTCGAAACAGAACCTCTCCATCCCCGTCTGGGGGCTATGAGGCACGCTTCCGATCACCTCCCCATCCCGCAGAATCTCGTATCTATCCACCGGATTCGCTCCGGCGAAGGAGGTGTCCCAGCTCACGCGAACCGCGACCCGGTTTATTAGAGGCATGGAGGAATCCGCTTCCGCCCAGACTCCGGCTGGCGGAGTGAGCCCCTCCCTCTTCCTCTGGAAATAGTTGACACCGCTTTTTCCCGCGGATTGGACACCCTGCTCTATCCTCTCCATCTGCTCGAGATCAAGTGGCGTCTCGAGCTGTGCGGCTTCAAGGTTGGCGGATAGCTGACACTTGGCCGGATCCTCGTCCACATGACCGATGCCGGTGATTACGTTGCTGATTCCCTCCACGGATAGGGCGTATTGGATCAGATCCCGACTGGGAATTTGGCTGGATCCGACCTGGAAATACACGTCCTCCGGTTTTCCCGAAAAGTGGGCCCCCTTGTGATAGTAGGCAGCATCGGCGAAAACCTTCATGCCGATCACGCCCATGCCGGCTGCCGCGGCCACCGCTACAGCGTTGTGCCTGTGCGGCATATAAAGGTGCTCAGACGGATTGATGCTGACCAGAAGGGTATCCAGCAGACGAAAGACGTCCCTCTGGATTGCGTACACCAGGGCAACAGTGTTCCAGTGTCCGGCGATGCCGATATGCCGGATTCTTTTCTCCTTTCGGGGATTGCAGCCCGTCCTGTCCGTCCCTTCGCGCAGATCCAGCAATGCCGGCAGCGCCCCCATCCACTTCCTCTCCGGGGAAGGCTCATGCAGCCCCGAAAAGATCATGTCCACTTCCGACTTGGTATTTATGTTGTGCAGCTGAACGCTGTCGAGATAGGCATCCTCCGGGTAGCTCCCCTTGCCGTCGCCGAAGAGCAGAGACAGGGAACGCCGCACATCGTCCACTGCCGTAGAAACACCCCATCCGTCCACCATTCCCTCGCTGAAATCCGTTGCAAAGCCTTCTCCCTTCGGTGCGCGAGCGGTGCGAATGTGTGTCTTGGTGGCTACAAATACACGCTTCCTGGATGCTGGGTCATAATTTTCGCCTGCAGGAGAAATGCCCCCTCTGCGGAAAGCCTCCCCGAAATGCTCCTGGCTGGGTCCATAGATGTTCGAGGTATCCATGTAGTTGATACCCAGTCGAAGTGCTTTTTCGATTATGCCCACCGGCTCCACCCCGGCAGAAGGCCATTGCAGCGAACCTTGGCCGCCGAGCCCCAGAGTGGTGACCCATCTTCCCGTACGCCCCAAAAGGCGTGTTGCAGGTTGTGACATCGCACCCCCTAATTTTTTATCCATGGATGAGCATGGATCGTTAACCATTGTCACCAACTTACCATATATTTGTTTGCTTGGTAAAACAGAGCAGGCATTTCACCCGGAAGTATCTATTTTGCTGGCAATTGTCTTTTCCGGTTAAAGATACTGCTGGACTACTTGAGCTTCAAAATGATATTATTTTTCGTAATCAGAGTCATGAACTGCCTGTTTTCCACCCAAAGCAAGGAGTGGTCATGCAAGAATTTTCAGAGCAAGAAGCCCAACTGGAACGCCACATAGAAAGGGGCGAAACCGATGAGGCGATACAATGCCTCTTGCAGCTTGTGCAGGCCTACAGCAAGAAAAAGCAGTTCCGAAAGGCCGAAGCCTTGCGGGATCGTCTCTATCAAATCGATCCCATGGCTATCAGGGAGATAGTCAATGCCGGGGACATCATCGAACAGGAGAAAAGCGCCTCCCTGGACAAAGGCCATCTGGAAAGATGGACAGATCTATATAGCCGGCTCACAGGGGAAGAAAGAAATGAGCTCTACTTCCAATTGCATCCAATCTCTTTCCAGCCTGACCAGGCACTTTTCCGCACCGGCCAGGAGAACACCCATCTCTTTTTCCTGGAACAGGGGGAGGTAAAACTCCTCTGCCGAGGAAACGGGGAGGAAACGTATCTCAAGACCTGCCTAGCCGGTGATATCCTGGGAGGGGAAACCTGCTTCCGCATTGCCGCGCGGAGCACTTATTCGGCAATTTCGCGCACTGATGTGCAGGCAAGCCTTCTGCACCAGGATGCACTGGAGCGCTGGAAACAGGAGCTTCCCAATTTAAGGACCGAGCTCTACGAGTATTGTTTCCGGGACAACGAAATCGCAGAGCTTTTGACGGCCAAATCCGCGGACAGACGATCCGAAAACCGCCTTCAGATTCAGGGCAGACTCATGGTCCAAGTACTGACAGAATCCGGTAAACCGCTATCCCGCCCTTTCGCCTCGGAGTTGTTGAACATATCCAGCGGAGGACTGGCCTTCTCCATTAAGGCGGGCAAGTCGGAAACTGTCCATATGCTGTTGAGCCGAAGGATCGCGCTCAAGACGGATCTACCTACGCAAAAAGATTGGAGGGAAATAAAGAAGGCGGGAAGAATCGTAGCCGTGCGGGCCCATGCCTTTAATGAACACAGCCTGCATGTACAATTTGAAAAACCGCTACCGCAAGATCTGTTGGAGAGCCTTCAGCCCGAGGCCTCACGTCCTGGCCAAGAACTGGAGCTTGGCTGAGGCGGTGCACTTTGTCATTGCCGCGGGCCCGTTTCATGGCATTTAGGATAAGCATAGTTGACGGGAAAATTGTCATGGCCGATCGAGTCGGGGATCAGCTGAAAAAACTGGGAATCAGGGATGAGCCCGGTAGGAAGCGGACAACTCAAGACGAGATCATGTACATCCGCGATTTTCGGAAGCGCCTCTGGAGCCTGCAGAGCTACGAGGAAGTGGTGCGCTTCGTGAGGGGCAATATCTCCGCGGAGCTGTCCCGCAAGCTGGAACACATAATCAACCCACCCAAGGCCATGGGCATGGCTGAGGATGTATCCCGGGATTCAATCAAGTGGTTCGTGGAGTATTGGGGCAGGGCCTGCAAGGAATATTCCCCGGATCTTCATGTCGCTGCCGACAATACTGTGGTAGCCATCTGGCGGGAAAATAATCTGCGCATTCAGGTCCGATTCTTCAGCGGTGGTTACGCACTGGCTGCCGTCAGGCAGCTGGGCAAAGAGGAGAGCTCACGCTTCTGGGTCCCCGCCAGGGAGTTGCCAACTTCCTTCGGTTGGTGATCATCTGCTTGCCGATTGTTCCATACCGCAGAAATGCTAGGTAAAGACCTTCCTCTGCCAACGGAACTGCTGCGCTTGCGCCAAGGCTGGTATGCCCCACCCCAGGTATTCTAGATGCGTTGGTTTCCGGCACAAGAAAGGCAAAGCCATTCAACCCACTCTCGCATAATTGCAGAGCCCTTGCAGCTCTCCTTCCCCAGGCAATTAACGGTTCACGCAAACGTCTTATTCCACTGACTTAATCTAGTCCCGAGCTTAGATCACTGTTGCTAAAAGTGCCTGCATTGCTAAACATAGCAACAGAAAAAACTGGGCAACATTTTTTTACTAAATATGTTGAATCTTGGTGTAAATTCGCAGCTCATCGATAACTAAATATTTGTCATTCTCTACAACAGAAATAAT
>CAYSPQ010000207.1:0-3884 GCA_964432965.1 uncultured Desulfohalobiaceae bacterium | reverse complement strand
CCGCAGCTCTTTTGCGCAGATTGTCCCCGCCCTTTACTCCGGACAGAATGACCAGGTTTTCCTCTCCTTCCACCAAGGGGGTGTTCACCGCCGCAGCTCCTGCTTGGTAGGAGGTGATACCGGGAATGGTCTCCACCGGCAGGTGAGGGGCCATTTCCCGAATGCTGCGCAGCAGGTAGCCGTAAGTGGAATAGGTCAGGGGGTCGCCCAGGGTGAGGAAGGCCGCGTTATGGCCCTGCTCAAGTTCCCGGATAATGGTTTGGGCGTGATCCACCCAGGCTCGGCTGGCTATCTCCTGATCCATGCACATGGGAAAGGGCAGAAGCTGAACAGGCACTTCGCTGGGCAGGTGGGGCCAGGCGATGCGCACGGCCAGGCTGTAGCTGTTCTTGTTGGAGGAGGCGGAGAAGATGCAGTCCATCTGCTGCAGCACGCGGACCGCCTTGATAGGGATGAGCTCCGGATCGCCGGGGCCCACTCCGATGCCGTAAAGGGTTCCGCTCTCTTTTGCGTCCTTGTCTTTCTGATACATGGCAGGCCTCATTCCTTATTGTAAAGCCCATGGATCAATTCCTGTATACTATCCTCTTTCTCGGAAGTGAAGCTATCCGGATACAGGATCCGTCCGATCCGATAGGTGCCCAGGAGCAATCTGGGAGTGGGGCGGGAGACTATGTACTCCTCTATGATGTGCACCCTGTCCTCCCTTACAGCCTTGACCTGGGAGAACCCCGGAGAATTGCGGATCATCTCCTTTGTGGGCTGATTCATGGGGCCCTTCTGGGTCAGGTAGACATCTATTTCCTCTCCCCGGTCCAGGATCCGTTCCCTGCTGAATTCCGCGATATTAGTATCGCGGACCGACCTGGCGTCGCTGGCAGCGTTTCTGCCTCCAGCGGTTTCCAGCACATGCATGGCAATGGACTTGGGAGCAAAGGTCTTCATCTGGTCGTGAATAGATTCGAAATAGACCGTCTTTCTTTCCTCTGCCGAAGGCCCCAGCTCGCGCATTTGATCCATTTTTCTCTCAAACTCGTCTATCAATCTTTCAGCTCTATCCTGCCTGCCGGACAGAAGCCCCAGGATGCGCCAATAGGTGGTGATCTCCTCTGGAGTGCGCGGCTGCAGGGAGACCACTTTTATTCCGGCTTGCTCCAGCCTGCTGATCAGCTGTGGGTAGCCCTCGTCTATCATGGGACGGACAAGGATAAGGTCAGGATCGACTGCCAGAAAGCGCTCCACTCCCTGATGATAGGAGAACCCCGGATTTTCCCTTGCCCGGGGAGGGTAGGTCATGCTCCTGGATACGCCCACTACCTGCCCGCCCGCTCCCAGGGCGTAAAGATTCTCCGTGTGCGCTCCGTACAGGGAGATTATGCGGGAGAAGGGCTCCTGGACATCGATTTGTCTTCCGCCCTGATCCCGGATTGTATCGGAGTCGATTATGGTGAATCCTTCCCCTTCCGCTACCAGGGGAAGATTGAGCAACAAAAGAAGCAGCAGGAAGGGGAGGAGGTAAAGAAGCTTGCTCATGCGGTCTCTCCGGCTGAGTATGGTTCCCGGCAGGCGAAAACCGCCTGGGGGCAGTCAAGAAAGGGTTCGAAATATATTTTGGCCCGGACCTCGAAAACCTCTCGCAGGGTCTGCTCATTCATGGCTTCCCCTACCGGTCCCATGCGGACAAGGCGGCCGTCCTTTAGAAACAGGATGTCATCGCAAAAGCGGACCGCCTGATTCAGATCATGGAATACCGCCACTACTGTTCCCTCCCGGCTCTGCTGCCTGGCGCGGATAAGGCTCAACAGCTCCAGCCCGTGCCTTATGTCCAGGTTGGATGTGGCCTCGTCCAGGAGAAGGATCCGAGTTTCCTGGACCAGAGCCCTGGCGATAACAGCGCGCTGTTTCTCCCCTCCGCTTAGCTCGGTGATGTATCTGGAGCGATAGGGCCAGATCCCGGTTTGCTGCATTACATGCTGCACCTTGTCCCAGTCCTCGCTGGAGGCGGGAGAGAAGCGGGGCATATGCGGGTATCTTCCCATGAGGATGGTCTCCGCCACGGTAAAGGGAAAGGAGATGGTGAATTCCTGGGGCACCAGGGCCATCTCCCTGGCCAGATCCCTCCTGCGCCAGGAGGAAAGGGATCGGCCCCGAAAGAGCACTTCCCCTGAGTCCGGCTCCTTGTAGCCGAGCAGCATGTCCAGGAGGGTGGATTTGCCGCTGCCGTTGGGTCCCACTATGGCGTAGAACCTGCCGGGCTGCAGGGTCAAGTCCATGTCCGCCACTGCCATGTATTCTGCTGAGTAGCTGTAGCAGGCCTTTTCTAGCCGGAAGAGCTCTTTCATATGGACATCTGTCTCTTGCGAAAGATGTAGCAGAAGAAGGGGCCTCCTATCAGAGCGGTCAACACGCCAATAGGCACCTCCTCGGGCAGAATAGCCCGGGTCAGGGTGTCCGCACCCAGTAGAATGAGCGCTCCGCAGAACAGGCTCACCGGCAACAGCTTAACGTGATCCGGTCCGGTAAGGGAGCGCATCATGTGCGGCACCAGCAGCCCCACGAATCCTATAATGCCGGAGACAGCCACGCAGACAGCAGCCACAAGCGAGGCAGTGATCAGCAGTATCATTCTGGTGCGCTGCAGGCTTAGTCCCAAGGTGCAGGCTGTGCGTCCACCCAGGCAGATAAGGTTCAGGTCGCGGCCGAAGAAAAGGAATACCGCTACCCCTGCAAGGACCACGGTGGAGACCATTCCCGCCTGGAACCAGGTTGCAGCAGCCAAAGATCCCAGGAGCCAGAAAATGATCAGGGATACCTGCTCCTGGGCTAGATACTTGAAGAAGCTGATTCCTGCCGAGAGGATGGCGGTAACAATAATTCCGGATAGTATGAGGTTGTTCGAGGACATTCCTCCGGCAGAGGAAGCCAGATAAATTACGAAAGCCAGTGTGGCGCAGGCTCCCACGAAGGCAAAAACGATCACGGTGTAGGCACCGAGCAGATTGGGAACCAGGATAAGGGCCAGGGAGGCGCCGAAAGCGGCTCCAGAGGACACTCCGAGAGTATAGGGATCAGCCAGTGGATTCTGCAGGATGCCCTGGAAGACTGCCCCGGCGATGCCCAGTCCGGCGCCTACCGCAGCAGCGGTCAAAATGCGGGGCAGCCTGACTTCGAAAATGGTTACCAGGTGCAGTTCCTTGATCTGTTCCAACGTCTGCTGTAGCCCGAAAGTCTTGCCCAGCACTGCCTGCACTACTGTGGAAACGGGTATGTCTATATAGCCCATGCCCGTGGAGGAGGCTATCAGGCCAAGCAGGGCTGCTAGCAGCAGGCAAAGGTGCAGGACAGGGCTTCCGTAGGTGGATTGCATATTCTCAGGCTATTCCTTCTCATTTAGCGAGCTGCTGAAACTTGATAAAACTTGTGGCGTATGGCCGAGATCTGGGAATATTGTATATATGTTCGTCTGTATTAGCCTCAGGGTGTGCTTTGATTCCAGATATTCACCATGCCATTACGGGTAGTAAAAATTGCATGGCAAGAAATTGAAGATTTCTTGTGGGGCAACAAACAGCCGTATTCCATAGCCTTTTACCCTGATACCATAAAAAAATCCCCGAATCGCGCCTTGGCTCGATCCGGGGATGTCCCATTTTCATCCTCGATCCGACTGGGCTGACGTGTGTCCCAACATTCAGGCAGGTCTTCTGACTCGCGGATCGTCCTAGTTGCCGCGCCTTCCCACCCTTCACCCACTCCGGATACAGGCTGTTGCAATTGCAGAAGATAGGACTGGATGCAGCCCAATAATGCAATGAGCAACGCTTGCGCTTGGAGTGGGTGAAGGGCAGTGGCTCTTCGCGGCTTTCGTCCCCGCTCACAGCGGT
>CAYSPQ010000206.1:0-3900 GCA_964432965.1 uncultured Desulfohalobiaceae bacterium | reverse complement strand
ACAACTGACAAAGACACCAGGTTGCGCACATTGCCCCAGCAAAAATTCAGCCAGCCCTCATTCACTCTTTATCCTCCCCACGGCCGGGAAAGGTAAGCACCTTGCCCTTCTGCCTCCCCCTTTGTCCTTCCCCCTCGCTGGACTTACCCGGCTCCCTTTCCAGAGGGGCATTTTCCCCCAAAAGATGCTGCGGGGAAGAACCTTCTGTGTTTCGCTGCTCCGCCCATTTGCTGTTGAACAATTGATTCTTCCAACGCACCGCCTGCAGGAAACAAAACACCAGCGTGTCCCTCTCCCACTGCTTAGTAGGCTGGAATTGGTTGACCCTGCGATAGTACTTTTCCCAAAGCGCCATCAGGGAGGCCTCGTCGTAAGCAGCCAGCTGCCTTGCTATTTTCTGCAGCATCCTTTCCACTCTCGGCCTCCATCTACAGTTTTTCTCATGTCCACCTCGGAAAGCCTTGCCCTCAACTCCCGCGTTTCCGATACTTCCAGGAATGTTTGATTCCCGCGTCTTGGCAAAGCAGAGGGACCCTACTATGGAAAATTGCCTCTCTTCAAGTGTTGTGATATACAAATTCTTCCCCAACGCACTCTTGGGGTACATTTTTCCCGCATCAGCTGCATATTTTGAAAACCAGGGCAAATCTTTCAAAACCGTTTCCGCAACTCCCGGCTCCACAGCTCAAGGCAACAGCCAATTTCTAAAACGGTCGGCTTTGAGCATACCCCAATTTGCAATACCGAAAACCCAGCATCAGGCAGGACCACAAGGAGTCGCGCCATGAAGGATCTCAAGGCGATGTACAAGTCTTTGCAGTCCGACCCCTTCCCGGGTGAGCTACATTTGACCGTGGGGGATCAGGAACTCATCTACAAAAAACGTACCTGGGAGATCCAGGGTGAGGAAAGGGGCTTGCGCTACGGGGAGAACCCCAATCAGCCCGCGGCCATGTACGAGCTGCACCAGGGCGGACTGGAACTGAACGGGATCCGCTTCATCACTCCGGACAAGGGCCTTCTTTCCTCCCTACGGGAGGAGGACATCATCCAGTCCGGGAAGCACCCGAGCAAGATCAATCTCACCGACGTGGACAACGGGATCAATATCCTGCAGTACCTCTCGGCCAAGCCGGCAGCGGTTATCCTCAAGCACAACAACCCCTGTGGCGCAGGTTGGTCGGACCAGGGTATCACCGAAGCCTTGAGAAAGGCCTACTCCTGCGACCGAATTGCGGCCTTTGGAGGGGCTGTGGTGATAAACTCCCCGGTAACCCGGGAACTAGCCTCCTACATCAGCGAACGCTATTTCGAAGTAGTGGCCGCTCCGGAATTTGAGGAAGGAAGCGTGGATATCCTGTCCAGGAGAAAGAACCTGCGTATACTTCACATTCCCGGTCTGGCAAGCCTGGAAGGACTCCTCAACCGGCCCTTTCTGGAATTCAAGTCCTTGGTGGACGGGGGCATAATCGCCCAATTCTCCTTCATGAACGAAATCCGCTCCTTCCAGGACTGGATACCGGCAAGGGCCCAGTCCGGAGACACTGAAATCATAGCCCGTCAGCCCGACACTCGGGAAAACGAGGATCTGCTCTTTGCCTGGGCGGTGGAGGCCGGTGTAACCTCCAATTCGGTGCTGTTCGCCAAGGACGGGGCAACGGTGGGAATCGGCACTGGAGAGCAGGATCGCGTGGGCTGCGTGGACATCACCATCCACAAGGCCCATATCAAGTACGCGGATAATCTGGCCTACGAGCGAACCGGACTGTCCATCTACGAGCTTCGTCAGAAAGCCAAGACGGAGCAGTCACAACAAGATATCCTGCAGCAAATACAGAAGGAGACAGATAAAGCCAAAGGAGGTCTGCAGGGAGCGGTCATGGTCTCCGATGGCTTTTTCCCCTTCCGCGACGGGGTGGATCTGGCCATAGAACAGGGTGTTACTGCGGTGGCCCAGCCCGGAGGCTCCATGAACGATTTCGAGGTCGTCGAGGCCGCAAACCAGGCCGATCCGCAGGTAGCCATGGTCTTCACCGGCCAGCGCTCCTTCAAACACTGATTCCCATATGGCAGCAAAAACAGCATCTCTTCCTCCGGGCCAGGTAGTGGAGTACCTGCAGGACAATCTGCCCCTTATCGGCTACGTAGTGGCCGAGGAAAACAACCACCTCAAAGTGCTCAATATAAACAAGCGCGATGTTAAATTGCAAAAGGCCAGGGCCCTGCCCTGGAGCGGACCGCGACTGGACCCGGGACAATCCCGGGAGGAGCTGCTGCAGCAGCTGGATCGCATAAACCGACTCCGCCAGGAAATCCAGGATCAGCTGGATCCGGTTGAGCTCTGGGAGCTGACGGAAGGGGAAACCGAGGAGGAGAGCGCGGAGTGGTTCTCCAGCCTGATCTGGAAGGACCCCGGCCCGGACCGGGTGGCCGCGGTGGGTCGCCTCCTGTTGCAATGCAGAACCTACTTCAAATTCACTCCTCCGGTTTTCCAGATCCTGTCCAGAGAAAAGGTAGAGCAAAAGCTCCAGCAACAGGAAAAGGAACGCTGGCGCAATCGACTGATCACCGAGGGTCAGGCCCTTTTCCAGGCGCTATGGAAGGAGGGCCCCGGATCCGGCCCCTTGACTCGCTCCGAGCCAGACCCGGAAATCTCCGAGGAGCTGAAAAGCATCCTGCTGCAGCACATTGCCGCCGATCCCGCCCAGGGTGAATCCGAAATCTGGAAGAGTCTCACCCGGGGCCTGCCCAATAACCATCACCTTGCCCTTCTTCTGGCCGAGCTCTGGGGATTGGTCCCCAGACACTACAACCATCTACTGGACCAGGAGGATTACGCTTGGGGCGACCAGTGGAGCGACAAATACGCCCGGGAAATCTCGGACCAGGCAGAGAGCTACTATCACCTGCAACAAAGCCCCGAGCACCTGCCACTGGTCAGCATCGACTCCTCCACCACCTGGGACATAGACGACGCTTTCGCCCTGGAAAAGGAGGAAGGTGGCAATTTCAGGTTATACATAGCCCTGTCCCGCCCCTCCCTGACCTGGCAGTTCGGCACCCCCCTGGATCGGGAGGTGGCTCACCGGGCAAGCAGCCTCTATCTTCCGGAAGGCACGTCCCACATGCTGCCCGAGACATTGGGCACAGACCTGTACAGCCTGAGACAGGGACGGAGCACTCCTGCGCTTTTGCTGGAGATCCTTCTCGACGAGGGAGGCGAGCCCGTGAATGCGGAGCCGCGTCTAACCTGGGTGGAAGTTAAGCGCAACACCACCTACGACAAGGTGGAACAAGAACTAAGCTCCTCGCAGGACGAATATAACCTCGGCCAGGCCCTGGAGCTGGCCCAGAAGCTGAGAAGGAACAGAATACGCTCCGGTGCGGTCATCCTGGAGCAACAGGAGCCGGTTATACAGCTGACTCCAGAGGGCGACGACTATCGGATCGACCTGCAGCCCGCAACCGAGCATCCAGGGGCACAGCTCATTGTCAGCGAATTCATGATCCTGGCCAACTCCCTGCTTTCCGATTGGGCACAGGCCAATGACCTACCCCTCTTCCACAGATCCCAGGACATTCGCCTTTCCCCTGGCTCCGCCGGAGAATGGAAGGATCCGGTGCAATCCTTTCGGATAATCCAGGAAATGGCCAGCTCGCAGCTGGAAACAAGGCCCGAGCCCCATGCCAGCCTGGGAATCCACGGCTACGCCCCTGTTTCCTCTCCACTCAGACGCTATGTAGATTTTTTGAACCTGGCCCAGATTCAATCCTTCCTGGAGAAAGGTCAGCCCACATGGAGCCGGGAGCAAATGGAAGCCATGCTTCCCTATCTGAGTGCCAGAAGCCAGGCTGCCAACCGTATCCAAAAGGGAAGGTTTCGCTACTGGAAATTGCTCT
>CAYSPQ010000205.1:0-3905 GCA_964432965.1 uncultured Desulfohalobiaceae bacterium | reverse complement strand
TTGCAAAATATTGGTAAAGGAATGGCAGAAGACCAACCCGATTTGGAATCTGTAACAGTAAGTTGCACAAGGTTTATGCATCGGTTAGATATGACGACTTCTCTGTTCTATGCTTATGGAGGTTGGTACTTAGTCGAAGACAATATTGATTATGCTTCCTACATAGAAAACACAGGAAAACTTAAACTGGATCTCAATATGATTCGAGAAGAGTTCGATATAGAATGAGTGACGATACCTTTGAGTTCACAGGAGAGGTTATCGAAGTTCCTGACGATTCATTGTTGGAAAGAACCTTTCCTGCAAATGCAAAGTTAGAATGTTGGGAAGATAAAGAGAAACTATACTATCCTTGGTTACTGAATGGAGTAATCAATCGACTCAATAATGGATTCGCTCCCATTGTCGTTATCTGTGGACAGGAAAGAGTAGGGAAGTCTACTATGGCAGTAGACCTTGCGTGGAGACTGTCGAATGAAGCAAATGCGTTGGATGTAGAATTAGATAAAGATAATATACAAGAACTACTTGCGTATCAACCACAGACTTTCCTTGAAATCATTACTGAAAGTGACGGTAGGAAACCAGTATTGATAGACGAGGCAGGGGTAGTTGCAGGATCGCAAGACCACCAGACAAAGGAGAATAGAATAATCAAGAAAGTAATCCAGACAATGGGATACAAGAACAATGTATACATATTCATTCTACCTGACTTCAAAGCTCTCGATAAGAAGATAAGGAACAAAGTAGATTTTAAGGTAGAACTATACGATAGAGGAAAGGCAAAGGTTACAGGAATCAGAACTAACTTTGGTAAAATGAGAAGTAATGAATTTGATTTCTACAAACAACCATTACCTGCATACTGGATGGACGACTATACTGATCCTGAAGGATTTGATAACCCAGAGAAACAGAAGGTTATGGACGGATACGATAAGAAGGAGAAGGATTTCAAACAAGGAAATGCAGAAGACATGCTTGACGAGATTAAAGATATCGCAAAGGAAGAAGAGGAGAATGAAATTGATATCGACAAGTATCTCTAAACTCATTTAAAGATAAGTAGAGTATATCTATTTACAATGGTTAACTATATCGTGAAGAATCGGTTTAAAGACGCAACCGATTTCAATGTCAGTAATTCCGCAGTCGAAGAAATGAACAACAGAATTGAACAGATTTTGAAAGAAGCTGAGAGAAGAGCGGAAGGAAATGACAGGTCAACTATAATGGACAGGGACATTTGATTTTCCCTACTTTTTCTTTATTTTTCATTAAATCCGTATCCTCTAATCTCCCTGTAATCTTGATTCTTTTCTAGAAATCTATCTGCAATTCCAAGTGCTTCTTCAACCACTTCAGAACGAGAACCATTTTCGAGTTTCTTTTCTAGTGCAGAGATTAACTCTTCCCTGTCTTTATTCAATCTTAACTGAAAAATACCGTAATCTTCTTCCGACTCACTCATGTTGGATTTTTGTATATACACTATTATAAATGAATGTATATACATAAGGGTATGTTTGTAGATACAAAATGTGGAAGTTGGTCTATCTTGACCACTTGGGCAAGGGGATTAGAAATCAAATGTTGAATTTCCATTCGATATAGACAAATACAACTGCCAATATCGTGGCCAATGCCAGTATTGCAGTAAGGTTTCCTTGGAAGAAATCGATAATTCCAATCGCAAGGTTGTTTAGGAATTCCATATGTTCAGTTTCCACCTAATTCTCTTATCGTTTTCTGTCTCTGCTTGTGGTAGTAGTAGGAGTAGCCACAGAAAATGAGAAGAGAAAAGACGAGGAAAATGAGATAGTTTTCAGACATTTACTTTCCCTCCATGAATTTCTCCATTTCGTCCTGTAGGTTTCCACCTTTCAGTTCTTGAAGTTTCTCCATTTGCATTTCCTGTTCTACATATGCAAGGTTGAGTTCGTTGATTGCACGAACTGTTTCTTTCGCAGTCTCTAATGACTTCTCAAGGATACTCTGGTAAGTTCTGTCTCTGATATAGTGTGGAGCTTCTCTTTCTTGTATCCATACTCCTGCCATTTGTTTAGGATTCCAGTTATGAGAGATAGTAACTCTGTCAGCGTCTTGAACATACTCGTCAGAGACTCTGATATACTCTGTGTATTTCTCAGAGGCCATTGTGTCGTCAGTCAACTTGGCAACAACTCTCTTTGAGAACGCAGTAGGTCTGATTTTGAAGTAGTAGTATTTCTTGAATTCGTCTTCTTCGTCTTCTTCGTCTTCATCTTCAGTATCGTCAGACATATTCACTTCGTCTATTTTATCGGCAGGAATCTCTTCTGTATAGTATGCTTTCTCTATCCTTCCGATTTCATACATTCCATAAGATACATTCTTCTTGACCTCATATCCAAACATATCGGTCATTTCCTTAATCTGTCCTCTGACTACTTCTGCCAGAGCTTCCTGTTCCATTGACTTACCGGAGTTTTTGTAGTCAATGAATATCTTGAATCCAACTATTCCAATAATTGCAGATACTCCTACCAATACTGGGTAGAACAAACCTGAGTTCATCATTGATTCAATCATTTGGTCTTATGCCTCATTGCTTTCTTCATAGGATTTTCTGCTCTCCATGCTAGGAAGTTCAATACGAAAAGGATTGTGAATGTGATTAAAATATAGATTATTCCTGAAAGATAATTTCCTGCGTAGACTCCAATTACTGATCCGATTAATCCCCATCGAAGTTTTGCATTTTCTAAATCTCCGTTGTCTACATCTCCTTTCAAGTATTCAATTATTTCATTTTTCAGACTCATTGTTCTCCTCCAACATTTCCATAGTGTCTCCGACTACTCCGTTAATCATTTCCTGAAACTCTTCGTCTTCTCCTAGAGACTTTGCTTGTTGTTTCATTTTCCTTTTGAGATAGAAGTATACTCCTACCGATCCTGATACTGTTCCTGCTACATACGATATAATTATTTCAATCATTATACGATTTCACCATCGACTATGGTCTCAAGAATATCATTCCTTTCTACATCAAAGTCTTCTTCCATCCTGTCTAACTCTTTGACTATATTGGACTTTGCTTTTTTGATTTCTCTCTTCTTCAAAATTTTATACTTCTCATATGCTTCCAACGCATCAGTATATACAGTTGAGGGAGAATCTTCTTCCAATCCCATTCTCTGTGCTCTCTTTGCGTCAGTCGAAGAGATATGGATTCCGGGTTTTCCTTCTTCTCCTGCTCGTTGATGTGCCACAAGTCCAATCAAAAGTTGAACTTTTATATCCGTTCTCAATTTTGAAGAAGATTGTTAGAACCAGATTCATGTTTAATCGAGGTTAGAAGAGTTGAGTTTTGTCGTCCAAGTGGAACTTTAGGTAAAAAAATGAGAAATATCAGGTCAAAGTTCAACCAGATTTAATCAGATTTCTCTGTTTGAGTTGAACTATCTCGGTATTGGTTACTTTTTCCTACCTTGAACTAGGGAACTGATTATGCGTTGTCTATAATTATCATCTTTCTCCAGTGTTTCTGTATCACATTATTGAGAAATGAAAATACTGCCTGTGATTTATCGTTCATTTCTTCAGTATTGGTTCTTTCTACTCTGTTGACGAACTTAGACCATGTATCTAATTCTATCCTTCTATCTTCTATCCTGATAACTACTCCTTCTCCTGTCCGATAGGAAACTACGATAGGGTGTTCCTCGGATTCTTCTCTCCAGATTTCATTATGGTTCATCAATATCTTTCTGCATGTCAACGATTATTTCGGCCAGTTTTTCTTCTCTCATATCCACGAATTTGTGGCATGTATCCCCGTAAAGGACTAGAAGAAAGTCGTTTAGTTTTTCAACAGTATAGTCTCCGTCGTCCTATACAACTTGTTCTGTCAATTAATC
>CAYSPQ010000204.1:0-3929 GCA_964432965.1 uncultured Desulfohalobiaceae bacterium | reverse complement strand
GGGGGCAGGGATGCCCCCGCGTGCCGAGCGTTAAAAAATCCAGAACCGGAGGTAGAAAGTGAAAAATGCCCCGTGAAGGATTACGAGCCAGCCAGGGGTACAACCCCTCTAAACCCCCTCTCTATCCCCTCATTGCCTGCCGCTCTGGATGGATTATCCTTATAGGGTAAAGGATTCCTGGTTTTTTCCTCACATATAAGACCACGCCTGGTGGAACAGCCCGGTCAGAACCGGGCAAGGCCCCGGAGCCGGGTCGAGCCGACCTGATCCGGGAGGGAAAAGGAGGTGAGAGCATGCTTTGTGCGCTGGCCAATCTGAATGAGGAGCAGCTGCAGGAAGTAAAGGAGATGGAGAAGGATCTGGGCCGCCCCCTTCTGGCTTTCTCCTGCCAGGACTTGCGGCCTGCACAACTGGACTCCCAATCCGTGGAAAGGATCCGGCAAGCGGAGAAGGAACTGGGAGTCGCCCTGCTGGCGGTAGACCAGGAGACAGGCTAATACCGGCAGGAAACCGGCCGGAACAGGAGAAGACAAATGACAAGATCGCAAAGGGACACCAGCACCACCCTGACCCTGGACAGTCTGGCCAGGCTTCAACTGGAGCTGATCTGGCAAAGCGAGGACACACAGCATGCGGAGCGCTACCTGGCCCGCATGGCCAACCTCTGGCGGGACTGCTTTCTGCCGGGGCTCAAGCAGGAGCTTTTGGGCAAGGCGCCCGGGCACACAGTGGAGCTGGATTACGCGCCTGGCCAGGCCCTGGTCCCGGAAGCGCCAAGACAAGCAAGGAAATGGATTCCCTACGGCTATTTTCGCCGGGACAGGCTGGGCTTGAACGGCAAGCACCCCAAGGCGGGCCGCTTTTATCCCAAGGGATCGCTGGAGCACCTTGCGGGGATCCACCCCCAGAACACCTTCCCCTTCCGGGTCCTGCAAGCCGGAGAGGAAGGAATGCTGGTGGATATGGGGCATCCCTTGGCCCCCTACCCCGTCCGGGTACGGGCCACGGTGCTGGAGGCTGCCCTCCGGGAAGGGGATGTCGGAGGCAGCTGCACGGACTGGAGAGCCCGGATCACGGATCGCGGACCCGGGATGCAGGCGGCGCTCAACGGAAGGCAGGCCGATTTCTCCGACCCCTCGGATTTTTCCAGGCAGGACGAGAGCGAGGACGCCATCTTCTACCAGACCCCACGCCTGGTGGAACACATCGACAAGCAGGCAAGCGGGCTGCTGCTCAAGGAATACCAGGCCAAGCTAGAGCCCGGAGACTGCATTCTCGACCTCATGAGCGGCTATGAGTCCCATATCCCCCTGGATATGGGGCTGGATGTGACCGGGCTGGGGATGAACAGCCTGGAGATGGAAAACAACCCTGTCCTGTCCCGGCATGTGGTCCACGACCTCAACGCACACCCCGGCCTGCCCTTTCCGGAGGAGTCCTTCCACGCGGTCCTGTGCAGCCTGTCCGTGGAGTACATGACCCGGCCGGCGGCGGTGCTCCGGGAAGCGGCAAGAGTCCTCCGGCCGGGGGGAGTGATGGGCGTCAGCTTCTCCCATCGCTGGTTCCCGCCCAAGACCATCTCCCTGTGGCCACAGCTGCACGAATTCGAGAGAATGGGCTTTGTTCTGGACAAGCTCCGCGAAACCGGCGCCTTCCATGGCCTGGAGACCATAAGCATACGCAACTGGTGGCGTCCGGAGGAGGACAGATACTACCCCTCGCTGACCACATCGGATCCCATATTCCTGGTCTGGGCCAGACGCAGCTAGTGTCTTGCCCTGTTTCCTCTGTCGCAGCGGCTTCCTCCCGTGCGGAGCCTCATAAGCCGCTGCCCTGCAGCCAGGTCCTTATGTAGGAATCCACCTGGAACTTGCGCTTGCAGCCGGCCCGGCTCATGTAGCGGACCGTGCCGAAGACGGGCCGCTCCTTGAACCCGCGGTCGTGCAGCCCGCCCACGGACCAGAGCACCCCGGTGTATCCGTTGGGATCCCTTCCGTCCAGCTCGTAGCGGTCATTGAGGCTGATGGCGAAGGCTATGGCCTGTTCCGGGCTCTCGGTCCACTCCAGGATCTTCTTGGCCCAGTACATCCGCATGTATCCGTGCATCTTGCCTGTGCGCACCATCTGCATCTGAGCGGCGTTCCAGAGGTCATCCCCGGTTGCCGCGTCCTCCAGCTCCCTGTAACCGTACAGGGCCGGACGGGGATCATTGCGGTGCTTGTCCAGGGTGGTCCGCCCCCAGTTCGGCAGGCCCCGGAAGGAATCATAGTCCGGGTTGTAGTGGCAGAAATTGTCCGCGAGCTCGCGGCGCACGATCAGCTCCTCCAGGTAGGCGGACCTGGCCGAGGAGGAGGCCTCCTTTCGCCCCTGCACCTGCAGAGCCACCCGCTGCGGCGCGAGCTGCCCGAAATGGAAGTAGGGGGAAAGATGGGACAGGGCATCCGCGTTGGGATCGTTGCGCCTTTCCTCGAAAAGCGGCAGGCCGTGGCGCAGGAAATGCTGCATGCGCTCCATGGCCGCCTCCGGTCCAGGGCTGAGCCAGTCGACTGGCTCTATTCCCGCTCCCTCCACCCGCAATTGCGAGCTTTGCCAGTCCGGCTCCCGCAGAGGGAAGCCGGGAACTTTCTCCGTCTGCGGGGAGGGATCCGGAAAGGGCTCCAGGAACTCCCCCAGTTGGCGCTGTATCTTGGGCCGAATGGTGCGGGCCGCGAATTCCTGCTTGTTTGAGGCCTGCCAGCAGGGAACCACGTTGTGCCCGTCCACCATGAACAGCGGAGCCTCGATCCTTGCGGCAGCCTCGCTGCGCCAGACCTTCTTCACCCGCAGGGGGTCGAAGTCGCAGATCAGGCTCTCCGCGTCCACCTGATTGACCAGCTCCGCTGCCCTCTCCCCCGGATCCCCCAGGCGCAGGACAAAGGGAATGCCCAGCTCCAGGCAATGCCTGCAGGTCTGCCGCAGACCGGCCAGCATGAAGGAGTACTGACGCCAGGAGGCCTCGCCGAAACCGGGAACCAGGCAAAAAAGGACCACCACCCCGCGTTCCGCGGACCTGGCCCGTTCCTGGGCGTGGAGCAGGGCCCAGTTGTCCCCTGCTCTCTGCTCCCGGCTCATCCAGTAAATCACCGGACCGGTGCCGGGCTCCCCTGTCTGCAGGGTCTGTATGCGTCTGGGGTCCACGCCCATGGGGACTCCTTGCGGTGTTGCCGGGACGGAATTTGGGCCATGGGGCCGGGGCCCAGCTTAGAGAGTGAGCTCGCTCAATTGCTGAAAACTGGTCACCCGGACCACGCGATGCAGGCTCACGCGGAACAGTGCGGTTCCGGAGCTTTGCACGAAATCCTGCAGCCGCGGATTAGCCGCCAGGTAAATGCTTTCCCCGTGGCTACGCTGCTCCTCCTCCCGTAGCTCCAGGGCCTCTCCTTCCAGGGTCACCGCAGTGCCCCGTTCCAGATCCTGCTCCAGGGCGGCAGAGTCCAGGGCCATAAGGGAGACCGCCGGGTTCTGGAGCAGGGTCTCGTACTTGCGGGACTGCACCGGGGTGGCCAGCAGGAGGGAGCATTCCTCGTCCGCGAGGGCGAAGCTCATCAAATTGCAGACTGGAGACGAGCTGCTGCAGGTAGCCAGGACCAGAGTCCTACGCTCTCCCAGAAAATCCCGGAGCCAGGCCAGGAAGGACTCGCGCTCCCCGGGCGTTATCCGGTGCCTTTCCGGCTGCAGGTAGATATCCGGCATGGGTCTCTCCGTTTGGGGACTGAAGGTCAAAGGTGTAAAAGTAAAAGGTGCGAAGGTGCGAAAGTGGGAAAGTATAAAAGTGCGAGGGTGAGAAATGAGGAGATATCATCAATAAGATCCTTTTCCTATCTTCCCACTTTCCCACCTTCTCACCTTCTCACCTTCTTACCTTCCCACCTTCTCACCAGCCCACCTTC
>CAYSPQ010000203.1:0-3940 GCA_964432965.1 uncultured Desulfohalobiaceae bacterium | reverse complement strand
GAGGAGGAAGAGGAAGTTGAAGAGATGGTAGAGTGTATCAATAATGAAACCCATCAGGAGCATGGTGTTGACAAGGAGATTTGGACGACCAAAAAGACCGATGAGATCGATGCTGAAGATTGGAAATGTTCTCTCTGTGAAGATATAAATATAGCATTGATAGAATTCATAAAAAAGAAGATAGATGACACTCAGACAGAGAGCGGTGATTGGGTCAAGTTCGTACTAAGAGAATTGGTACAGAATGCAGACGATGCAGGGGCCGAGATATTGACTTTGAAACTGACCCCTGAAGAATTGGCTGTGGTGAACGACGGCGAACCATTCTTAACAGAAGAAGAAGATCATTTTCAAAAGATAAAGAACATTTTGAACAGGACTAAGGAATACGATAAAACGAAGACCGGAAATTTTGGAAGTGGTTTCCAGACTGTTTATGCTATGACAAACACTCCAGAGGTACATTCTAGTAACGTCGCGATCAGGATGAACCCGGTGACGGGCGAGTCCGAAAATATACCGTGCGAATATGAAGACGATGAGGGAGTATTGTTCAGGTTCCCATGGAGGACCGATAAAGAAGCGAAGGAATTCCCTAGAGATAGAGATAGGAGTCCATTCGAAGATATATCAGATTGGCCGAGATGGTCGTTAAAACTAGAAGAAGACATCGATAATAGATACGAGATCGGAAGATTATATGATTATTTCAAAGATTATCTCCACGATGTATTGATCTGTTGTAGATCTCTTAAAAAAATCAGGATAATAAAGGATCTACCCGAGGATCGAGAAGTCCATCAAGTAGAAAAAGACTTCACCTTAGGTCCGAACAGTGATGAATTTGGTTCATTGGTGAGAGGCAAGATGGAGTGGAACTCTTCTTTTGAGGAATCAGAAGGGCTGACTTCTGAAAGAGAGATGACTACTATCAAAAACCCAGAAAAAGAGTACATGATCAACACCTCTGAGGTGATGGGCGAAGAAGGTAAGCCGTTACATATGGTGAAAAAAGAAGAGAAGGATCAGGGCCTAGCTATCAAAGAGGATGTCCAAAGAGATGAGATCGAATTGAAAGAGAATCTGGTCCATCTGCTTTTGCCGCAATTCGTGAAGAAAGATGAAAGTTATATATATTCAGTGATACCTTTGCCGAGAAAAACGGAAAACAGATTCATATGTTCGGCCCATCTTTTCCCGGACGAAGAAAGAAAAGATATCAATATCAAAGGGAAAAAAGGCGAATGGTACATCAATGTATTGAAAACCCTGAAGAACATGCATAGTAAAGGGATAAGTGAGGTGGTCGATAGATGGAAAAATAGAGAAGACACAGATACAGAGGAACTCCAAAGGATTTTGATGGACTGTGTACCTGGTGCTGATTTATCGGAGTGGTTCCGACCAGGCAAAGAAAGAACAGAATTGGAGAAAAAAGAAAGTTTCGAAAAAACAGAAGATGATTTGAAAGAAGATTTGTGGAGAGCCGAGATAATAGTAGATGACGAGTCTGAGGACCAGATAGAATTCTTAGAACCAGAAGAAGTATGGTTGACTTCGGGTGATCCGATCGAAGATAGTATAGTGAGGTTTTTCGATGAGACACCTTTGAATGAAGAAGTCAAGAATCATGAGAACTATGATTATCTTAAGGACCTATTCGAGGACAGGAGAGAATTCACCCCAAAAGATTTCCAGAGGTTATGGACATCTTATAAAAACAAAGTCACTGAGGATGATTCTAGATTGGAAATAGGAATCGATGATGATGAGTATAGCTCGCTCGACAAAGAGATGATCAAAGATATGGTAAGATATCTTAAAAAGAATGAGTCTGTGTTCAAAACTGAGGATGATTTACAAAATCCATCTTCTTTTGAGTTATTACCCTCAAAAACTGAAGAATTGAAAGCTTTCGAAGATTTCTACGGATTCCCAGAAGGATATGAAAATTCTTTACAGGAATTTTTTCCTTCTTCCTATCTGTTCCACTCTGATTTCAACGAGCTGATAGAGGATTTAGATTTGACATCTTGGATGACTCCACTCGATGAACAAGAGATACCCAAGAAGATACATGAGATAAAAGGAAAATATCAAGATAGTTTTGATGGTCTTGGTGAGAAAGATCATAGATTGATCAGTGATATATTGGTACGATTGTGTGGAGAAGAAAGCCAATTCGCTCTGAAGAATGTAGATCCTGGTACGGAATTCATCCCTTATGAAGTGCATGGAGAAGTGTATCTAGGGAAGCCAAATGAAGATGATGGGGAACCTATCACTAAGACGGGACCCCATGCACCAGAGAATTATGATAGAGACGCCATCTACAGTGATTATAATGAGGATTTATCGCTTCCACAAGAATGCTTGGAAGGGATCCGGTTTTTATCACTTAAAGTCGAGAAAGAAGATGTTGAAAAAGTCATAGAGGGATTGTATCTGATGTCTTTGTCCCAGAGGTCATTTTCACTGAACTTTTTGTCTCCCAGTAAATTCGAGGATCATGGATCGATAATGGAGAAAAATGAGCTTTCAGAACTCACTAGAATAGACGACGAGGAGAAGCTAGATGAATTAAGATACGAAATAACGCAAGGAATCGTAAAAGACTACTTTTCGGATGTTGATATGAATGATGGGGAGTATCAGAAAAGTGAGAGTGGTCATAAACGGAAGGATTTGGAAGATGCTCCTATATTATACAATGAAGAGGGTGATTTCATACCTGGAAAAGAATTCGTTATCAATATACCTCCTGGAAAAAAGGCGGGATATTTTGATCATGAATCACTCCATGACGATTTCGAAAGCTGGAAAGATGAGGCCCTTATCGCCTTGGGAGCGAAGCGAGCCCCCTCTATACAAAAGATATATTCTAAGATAGTGAACGAATGGATAGATGGAGATATAGATCGTAAAAAACTCAGTTGGACGACGATATATCTCTCGTGTACAAAAAAGATGTTAGATGATCGTCCACCTGTCGATCTTTCAGCCTTCGAAGATGATGAGAAAAAAGAAGGGACTGCTGATCTAAAAAAAATCAGTTGGATTCCCACTGAGGATGGTGGATTAAAGAAGCCGACTGAGGCTATCGTTCCTTTCCATGAAAACATGAAAGCTTTGGGTGATAATCATCCAAATCTATTCGATCCAGATGGTACTGAATCTTTCTTAGAAGATATGGAGATTCCGAGTAAGGGAGATGACAGTGATTTCAAAGAGAGAGCTAAAAAAATAGGATTATTGCTCACCCCTCAGATAGAACACCTTCTAGATGTGATCGAGAAGAGGAAGAAGGATTCAAAAACTCCTCCTTCCGACATCTTCGAGTGTATCCAAAAGAGATTGATAGAGAAAGAGCAGGGAGAAGATATCAAAGATATCGAACGAAGTGACTATGATCTCGGCTTCTATCAAGAGGAAAAAGGATGGATCGATGAAGAGGATATATATGTCACTAATCAACCGGAAGATGTCCCCTCTCAACTGAAAGAAGGACTTCATATCAATCCGCATGACGATTTGGATAAAGACATAAAAAAGACATTGAATTTCATAGGGAAAACAAGATTGAATCCTGATCGTATATTGAAAGAGATAAACACTTTGGTCGAAGACGAATGGGTGTGTATCGAACCTGAGACATGGGCATTTCTAAAGAAGAGGATAAATAAAGATGATATGGATGATGAAAATCTGAAAGCTTTAAGAGAAAGATGGAAAGATAAAAAGCTATTGTTAAAAGGAGGAGAGGCATTCTCTCCAGAGGAGATCATTTTAGATGATAAAGAAGTCTATCAACTCAGCCACGGAACTGATAAATTCGAGATAACAGACAACTATATATTGATCTCTCTCGAAGACGAAGATCGCTCCCATGTACTTTCAAGGTTAGGTGCTAGAACGTTCAAAGAATTGAAAAAACAAATGG
>CAYSPQ010000202.1:0-3941 GCA_964432965.1 uncultured Desulfohalobiaceae bacterium | reverse complement strand
TCCCGTTTAACCACATAATCACCTAATCATGGAAAACTTCCATCTTTTTTGATGTGGGTCAAAGCCCTGGCCGTTCAGAAGGAGTAGGGTGGAGCCATCAATCGAAACAAAAGATCCCGGAAGGGATTAATCAAAGCAAGGAGGCGTTCATGACACGAAAACGCAAGATAATCCATATCGACGAGGACCTCTGCGACGGCTGCGGCCAGTGCGTGCCGGCCTGCGAGGAAGGGGCTATCCAGATCGTGGACGGAAAGGCCAAGCTGATCCAGGACAGACTCTGTGACGGCCTGGGCAACTGTCTCGGCGAGTGTCCCACTGGCGCGATCCAAATGATCGAGCGCGAGGCTGAGGAGTTCGACGAGGAGGCGGTCCAGCAGCAGCTGCAGAAGCTGGGAGCCAAGGAACAGGAGCAGCCGGAGGGCTCCGGATGTCCCTCGGCGCAGCTGCAGGACCTGTCCTCCTGCAAGTCGGCCAATGTGCCCAGGGAGCAGGAGGGGGAATCAGCCCTGTCCCACTGGCCGGTCAAGATCAAGCTTGTTCCCCCGCACGCCCCGTTTCTCAAGAACGCCGATCTCCTGGTCACCGCGGATTGCGCTCCCGTGGCCACAAGCGCCTACCACAGCCGCTATTTGCCCGGGAAGGTGGCGTTGCTGGGCTGCCCCAAGTTCGACGATGTAGAGGAGTATGTGCGGAAGTTTACGGATATCTTCGAGCAGGCCGGGGTGAATAGCGTGACCGTGCTCTCCATGGAGGTGCCGTGCTGTTCCGGCCTCGTGGGCATCGTGAGGCAGGCAAGGAAAAACGCCGGATCGCAGGTGCCGGTGGAAAACGTGGTGCTCACCCTCGGGGGCGAAGTAAAGCAGGAAGAGACCCTCTAGGATACGCGCGCACAGAGGCGATACTCGGCCTGGCCCTGGTCGTGCCGCTTGTCTCAAGGACCTACGGCGTCCCCTGGATGGCGGTTCTCCTCGGACTGCGACTCGGGATTCAGGACTAGGTCGAAAGATCCTCGGGGCTGCGGACTCTCCTGTTAAGTCCAGCTACTTGCAGGTATCCCGGAACGGATGCCCGGAGCACGACTTCGGATTGTCGTCCCGGAAAGCAATGGGAAATAATAAACCTAAAGGAGGGAAGGTATGGACATGTTTTGCTACCAGTGCGAACAGACAGCCAAGGGCGAAGGCTGCACAAAGGTGGGTGTATGCGGCAAGCAGCCCGATGTGGCCGCAATGCAGGACCTTTTGGTCTATCTCCTAAAGGGGCTGTCCCAGATAGGTGTTCAGGCCCGGGAGATGGGCGTTTCCGACCGGGAAACCGACATTTTTGTCTGCAAGGCCACCTTTGCCACACTGACCAATGTCAATTTCGATCCGCAGCGATTCCTGGAATACGTGAACAAGGCAGTGGAGCACCGCGAGCGTCTCAAGCAGCGTATCAAGGAAGCAGGGGAGCAGAACGCCTCCCTGTGGGAGAAGGCCAAGCGGGCCATCGGCCTGAGCGAGGCAGGCTCCGGAGTCCAGTTTCCCGAAGGGCCGGCCGCGTTCCAGCCCGCCTCGACCCTGGAGGGGATGATCGAGCAGGGCAAGGAACACGGAGTGCTCCAGGATCCGGAGCAAAACGAGGACATCAAGTCCCTGAAGGAGGCCCTGATCTACGGGATCAAGGGAGTGGCCGCGTATGCGGAACACGCCAGGATCCTGGGCCAGGAGGACGACGAGGTCTATGCCTTCATCCAGAAGGGGTTTGCCTCCACGCTCCGGCATGATCTGTCCCTGGACGACTGGGTGAACATGGTCCTGGAGTGCGGGCGCATCAACCTGCGTGCCATGGAACTTCTGAATATGGGACATACCAGTCGCTACAGCCATCCCGAGCCCACCCAGGTACCCCTGGGTCACAAACAGGGCAAGGCCATCCTCGTCTCCGGCCACGATCTTCGCGATCTGGAGCTCCTGCTGGAGCAGACCAAGGACATGGGCATCAATATCTATACCCACGGCGAGATGCTGCCCAGCCACGGATATCCAGAGCTGAAGAAGTATCCCCATTTCTACGGGCACTACGGCACAGCCTGGCAGAATCAGCATAGTGAGTTCGCCGATTTTCCCGGCCCCATCCTCATGACAACCAACTGCCTGCAAAAGCCCAAGGATGCCTACATGGACCGCATTTTCACCACTGGTGAAGCTGGCTGGCCCGGCGTGCAGCACATAGAGGACAAGAACTTCAAGCCGGTTGTCGACAAGGCCCTGGAAATGGAGGGCTTCACCCGGGACGAGGACAAGGGCACGGTAATGGTCGGATTCGGCCATAACGCGGTTATGTCCGTGGCGGACCAGGTGGTGGAAGCGGTCAAGAACGGCTCCATCAACCACTTCTTTCTCGTCGGCGGCTGTGACGGGGCGAAACCGGAGCGCAACTACTACACCGAGTTCGCGGAAAAGGCCCCGCAGGACAGCGTGATCCTGACCCTGGCCTGTGGCAAGTTCCGCTTCTTCGACAAAAATCTGGGGACCATAGACGACATTCCCAGACTTCTCGATGTGGGACAGTGCAACGACGCCTACTCCGCGGTGAAAATAGCCCAGGCCCTGGCCGACGCCTTCGGGGTGGGAGTGAACGAGCTCCCGCTGTCCCTGGTACTGTCCTGGTACGAGCAAAAGGCTTGCGCTATCCTCTATTCCCTGCTCTACCTGGGGATCACGGACATCAGGCTCGGGCCCTCGCTACCTGCCTTTGTCAGCCCCAACGTCCTGCAGGTCCTGGTGGAGAACTTCAACATAAAGCCCATTTCCACCCCCGAAGAAGACTTGCAGGCGATCCTGGGCAGCAAGGCAAACGCCTAGAGTTTTCGGCGGAGCCCTAACAAACAGAAAAGCCGGGCACAACAGCCCGGCTTTTCTTTAACCCATACTCATGCCGCTTTCTTAACTCTATCCAAGCATTGCTTGAAGCCCTCCAACAACTCCTGATCCTCCTGGAGCTTACTCCAGGTTTATTGACCATCTGCTCGACCACTTCTTCCTCGGCCATATCCTTGCAACTCGACCGTATTTGCCCATGAGGTATCTGCAGTTTCTTTATGCGTAACCTGCTCTGGGCGATCAGCTTTTGCACCGCGGAAACAGAGGCCCAATATCTTGCAGGCTTATCCTTCCTTCGCTCCCAAACACCGCTGTCAGTAGAAACTGTTGCACCAGGAATCTCAAAGCTCGTAGGACTGTTGACTCAGACAAAGACAAAAGCGGAGCCACAAAAACAATTTATTGAAAATATAATATTTTGTCATCGACTTCTCTAGCCCTGTAAACTCAATCTTCTTGCAAAGTAAGCAGTTTTTTCAATCCGTTATAAAGATTGAGTAAAGAATATCCGACACTACTTGTAGTTGGCTACAAACAACTTTTATGTGACCTCAAGCAAGGAGGAAACCCTATGAGAAAAAATCTCTCGCTCAAGGCCAAACTGATCGGTCTTGCCCTGACTCTGGTGCTGGTTCCCATGATCTTTGGAAGCACCCTGTTTCTGTACAACCTGGACTACTTCAAGCAAATGGCGGTGTCCCAGGCTGAGGAGGGCATCATCGCCGAGGCGGATGAATCCCTGCAGAATTTGGTACTGGCCTTCGAGGGAGAAGCGGGGAACTTCGTGCTTCTCGGTGAAGAGGAGACCAGAAAGCTGGCCGGATCGGTGAACCTGTCCAACTACCTGCGGGCCGAGGCCGGGGAGTACGAGATGGTAAACGAATACAACCGCAGGGAAGTGCAGACCCTGGTCAATGGTTTCATTTCCAGCGCGAATGCTGCGCAGATAGCCATTCCCGAAGATGGAGAGGGCATTCTAGAGCAAACGCAGGAACAACTCCTCTCAGGGTGTTCACCCTTTCTTCAGGGGCAGCCTGCTGATACCCTCCAGATGCACCCTGTTGTCCCTGCCCA
>CAYSPQ010000201.1:616-3972 GCA_964432965.1 uncultured Desulfohalobiaceae bacterium | reverse complement strand
CACGCTCTCCCACATAGGTATCATAGCCAGCAGGCAATTCCTGGGTCACGAAATCGTGCAGATTGGCTATCCTGGCTGCCTTTTCCACAGCTTCCATGTCTATTTCCTTTTCCGGAACTCCAAAGGCAATATTTGCGAAGACAGTATTGTCCGAGAGAAAGATCTGCTGGGGAACATATCCCAAGGATCTCTGCCAGGGCCTGAGAAGCTCCCGGGTCAGCTCTTGTCCGTCAACCAGAATGCTGCCATCAGCTGGTCGCAGCAGTCCCAGAATCAGATCCACAGTGGTTGTCTTGCCCGAGCCGGTGGATCCGACGAATCCGACCTGCTGATTTGCGGTAATGGCCAAAGACAGGCCTTTTATGGCAGCCCTTTCCGCATTGGGATAGCCGTAGGAAACATTTCTGAGCTCCAATTTGTGCCTGAGCGGCAGGCGCGTACTTTTATCTGCATCTCTTTCTCCCTCACCTCTGGCTTTATTTACTTCAAGATATTCGAAGTCCGCACATAAGGAGTCCAGGGCAGCCTCCGAGAACCTGAGCTGGGAAACATTCTGGTAAACATTCTGCAGGGCTGGCATCAGGCGATAACCGGCGAAGGCATACAGGGCAATCAACGGCACGGCTTGCTGGAAACTGCCGTAGGCGTAAATCAAATAAAGCAAGACCAGCAGCATCCCGCCGAAGAGCAATCCCTGCATGGCGATGGGAGGGATCTGGGAAATGAGTCCTGAGGAAATCTGACGGTCGGCAAACTTCTGAGCCGGTATCCTGAAACGGCGAGCAAAGGAGTTCTCGAATCCTGCGACCTTGACATCCTTTATCCCGCCGAAGGCTTCCTGAACGATGTTAAAGCGCCTTTGATTGGCCTGCCTGCGCTCTGTACCCAGTCGCCTGAGCCTGCTGCGGAAGGCTATAGAGATCAGGTAATAGCCGCCTCCGAGCAGGACAAAAACTGCCACAGCCAGCAACGGATCCGCTGCAAGCAGCAACAGCAGAAGAAACAGAGCTATCATGCTATAGGCTACTATCTGCATGGCCGGGAAAAGAGAACCAGTCACTACCTGCCTGACCTCAGCCAGCACTGAGGTAGCAAGATCCGAGCTGTGCTTGTTCAGAAACCACTCATATGGCTGCCTTAAATAACCTTGCACTAGCTGGGTTCCCCAGGCGCAGTCCCTGTTCTGGGTAAACCTTAGCTGGGCCCAGATGCCCAGCATCCTCAAGGCCAGGGAACCCACCAGAAGCAGAAAAAAGGCCAGACCCAGAAAGAACAGAAAGCTTTGTCGGGACTCGAAACCCCCAGAATGATAAGCAAAGGCCAGATAGGGATTGGTCTCTATTACTTCCGGATTGGAAAGAACAGCAACAAAGGGCATGATTGAAGCCACGCCCAGCACTTCGCCAAAGGCAACAACGACCAGAAGCAGCATAACAACAAGGCCTCTGCGGCGTTCACGTGTGTCGAGAAGCGAATAGAGCTTTTGATAGTTCTTGAGCATTCAGGCTCCAGAAAGGCTTGATGCGGCATTGATCACGTTGCCCAACTTAAAGGCAGCTTCTCTGCAGAAGATGCAAGAAAGAAGCCAAACAATCGTGACTCAAAGAACGAGCAGCCCCAAAAGTTGAATTTCATCTGTCTAGCGAACAGTATTGGCTGCAGGCTTGGAAACAGGAACCGTGCCGGAGGCCTTTTCGCTCTGCCAGAAAGTACCTATGGCAGTAACAAACACAAGGTGGATCCATAAGTAAGGATAATAGGCCACAGTTACGAACTGCCCGGCCACAAAGAATCCTATCAAAGCAAGATTCATGCCCTTGGTCATGTTGGCCAGAAACAGATCCCCGGAAGCCTCCGCCTCCTTGCCGATCCTGCGCATGAGCAGAAAAGCCCCTGCCATCAACCCCACGTATACGGTCAAACCGAGAATGCCTGCATCGGTGCCCACTTGTATTATTATATTATGGGGCAGCTCTACATATCCATCGCGGGCATGATGCGGTATTACAATATCTTCTATGTGATGACGCTCATAATAGGGCACAAAGTTGAAATACCCTACTCCCAGGACAGGATAGTCTTTCATCATCTGCCAGCCGTGTTGCCAATACAATAACCTTTGCTGCGATGTAGCATCATCACCCATGCCTTCGAAACGCGCCATTTGTTCAGGCGGCAACAGGTGAAGTCCCATTAAGCCCACCCCTGCCACAAGTATAAGAATTTTTATTTTGTGCTTGGTCATGGCAATCAGGGCAAGGCCCATAGCAATCAGGGCTAGCTGGCTGCCGCGGGTGTTTGTTCCGATGATGGTGAGCACTGCGGTAATTGGCATTAAATACAGGAGGTATGCCTTCCACCGCGTCAGATAGGGTCTTATCCCCAAGATGAAAAAAAAAGCCATGGGAGCGAAAACAAGCATCTGGATGGCAAGCTCGCCAGGATTCTGGAAAAAACCCTGTGGTCCCGCGATCCCCCAATCTGCATAAGCGAACCCCCTTGAGGCAAAGGTTCTTGCCCCATACAGTGAAAGCTTGAAGCTGGCCAGGAAAAAGATCAGAAGGAGCACATAAAAACGTTTTCTGGTGGTTATGACCTGAGTGAGAACGAAGAAGATCACCACCCAGTTGAAGAAGGACATGAAATGTTCATCCGAGACTTCCGGCCAAAAGGCATACATGGAGGACAGGAGAATGATTGCGAGAAAGACTAATATACCAGTGCTGAGCCTAGTCCATACAAATCTTCTGTTGGGATCTATCAGCCATCCCAGAAAGGCGAGAATCACAAAGGTTCTCGCCCAATATGGGTAAATCTCGAAAACAGGCCATATGGCTTGGGGGCGTACGTACTCGAAAAAAAGGTAGGCGCAGGCCATCCAGAAAGCAAACCTGTCCCAGGCGAATGCTCTCCAGACGGCTCCAGGCTTTAGCCTGTAAAGGTCGGTTATGGAAATGTTCATTGCTTGAAATGGATAAGGGATCTCAACAGCTCAGCCACCGGAAGGCTTATCTATGCAGGAGGAAGTCGACAATTCCCGCTGCCAACAGGTCGGCCGGGATATACTATCTCAATTCCGCGCCTGCTGAGGAAGCCGGTAAGGCCTTTAATGCAGGATCGAATCAGGCGGAAGCAGTGATCGAACTCTTCCTGGCCCAACCCGTATGGATCGTGAACGTTGCAAATCAGGTTGGCTGGGAAGGGGGCAAAATCCCGCAACAGAAACAACCTTTCTCTGTATCCTTCGCTAATTCCAATTAAATCTTGCCAGTGAGAGTACTGCATGGCCAGGAGAAGATCAGCGCTTTCCAGGTCACAATCTCGATAGCTCTTGGAAAGATGCGAACTCAGGTCAA
>CAYSPQ010000201.1:0-606 GCA_964432965.1 uncultured Desulfohalobiaceae bacterium | reverse complement strand
ACAGATCCACATTCAGGCCGCAGGATTCCACTGTAAGCTGGTTCCCTCTTAGCTGAGACCGAAGCCAATACTCGGCAAAAACACTGCGGCAGACATTGCCCTGGCATACAAAAACAATTCTCCGGATTTCGCCCTGGACATTTCTATTCCGCGAAAGCTCGTACAAGGGTGTCTGCCAAGCATTCTGCAATACCCTTGTACTCTTCTTCTTCAGGCTCAGTGGAACCCTTTTCTTCAGCCTGTTCAAGAGCACTGTCCCACTCCTTTGACCTGAGATGATTCCGATAAAGTGCCAGCTGCTACGCTAGATGGGGGCTCTTGCCTTCTTGGGGAAGTCGTTTTTTCCAGCTCTGTCAGGGTAAGACTTTTCCAACCGGCCTCACGGGCAGCGCTAAAAAAGTAGGACAACTTTTTCCAGAAAAGGTCCCCATCCGCCGCAGACTGGACAAAAGGGCTAAGCCCAGCCTTCAAGCTTGTTGAGTGAAACGTCAGATTGAGAAAAGCACAGCCGTTTTTCCGCATTCGACCGGCCAGGGCTGTCATTTCCTGGACAGAGGACATCTCAGGAGATAACCAGACCAGGTTCAGCAATTTCATGCGCTCCAG
>CAYSPQ010000200.1:0-3981 GCA_964432965.1 uncultured Desulfohalobiaceae bacterium | reverse complement strand
CACGCCGCCAAGCGCCTGCCCGAATGGACCGGGATCCTGCAGGAAGAGGTCGATCGCCTGTCCCGGATGGAGAAAACAGGGCTGGAGCTGCTGCAGGAGTGGAAAGGCTCTCCTGTCAACACGCGGGACTCGGCAGCAGCTGCCATCTTCCAGACCTGGTACCTGAAGCGTATAGAGGAGGTATTCAGGGACAGATTGAGCGATGAGCTCTGGCAGCAATTTTTGCAAAGCGAATACCTGGTGTACAACTGCCTGGAGCACCTGCTGGACAAAAGGGATACACCCTGGCTGCCACAGGGGCTGAAGGAGCCCCTGCTGGCCAGCTATCGCGGGGCCATGCGGGAGCTGAAGGAGGATCAGGGCGGGGACCCACGCAGCTGGAGATGGGACGGGCTGCAGTCCGTTGCCTTTGAGCACGAGCTGGGGGAGGCGCCCCTAATAGGAGAGCTCCTGTTCAACCGCGGCCCCCATCCCTACGGCGGGGACCGAGTGACCGTGGGCCGGGCCAGCTATTCCCTGAGCGATCCCTTCCAGGTGAATTTTGCGGCAGGGCTGCGCTTCGTATCCGTGCTGGGCCGGGAAGGCATCTCTACCCGGGCAGTGGTTGCTGGCGGCCAGTCTGGGCACCCCCTGAGCCGGCATTATGACGACCAGATACGGAGCTGGCTGGAGGGAGACTATTACCAGCTGCAGATACCAGATGCAGGGCGCTGAAGGCCTGGAGCCACCCGAGCGCCTGGCAAGCTCAAAACAGGTCCCTGGCTATCCCTTTGTAATCCTTCACGGTGGATTACACACCTTTTGCTGAAAGAGGTAGATAGGCCGTAAAACCTGTGAGGGGAAAGGAGGAGTTATGCACCCCCTGCCTCAAGTAAATTTTTCCGCTGAGGGCGGGCAGGTGACCCGCGTGGGCCTGGGCGGAGAGGGAGTGCTCAGGACCTTCGGCCACGAGGAAAAGGCCAGGGAGGTGATATCCCGGGCGCTGGAGCTGGGGATCACCTATTTCGACACCGCTCAGGCCTATGCCGGCAGCCAGGCCTACCTGGGATCAGTCTGGGCCCAAAGACCCGAACAAAGGGAAGGGATCTTCCAGACCAGCAAGTCCGCTTCCAGAAGCCGGGACAGCGCCTGGAGGGAACTGGAGGACAGCCTTCGCACCCTGAGCAGCGAGCGCCTGCAGCTGTGGCAGATCCACGACATCAGGTCCTTTGGGGATGTCCGGGCCCTGGAGGCGGAAGACGGAGCTCTCAAGGCCTTTGTCCGGGCCAGGGAGCAAGGCCTGGTGCAGCACATAGGAGTCACCGGCCACCACGACAGCGAGGTCCTGGACTATTGCGTGCGAAACTGGCCGGTGGACTCCGTGCTCTTGCCTGTCAATCCGGCGGAAACCGTATTGGGAGGTTTCCTGGACCAGGTCCTTGCCGCTGCCAGAGAGAACAATCTCGCTGTTGTGGGCATGAAGTGCCTGGGAGCAGGCGGCTACCTGCAGCCAAGTCGTGGCCTCACCGCCAGAAAGCTGCTGCGCTACGCACTGGACAGGGATGTGGATCTGGTTATTGCCGGCTGCTCCTCTGCCTCGGAAGTGGACGAGCTCGCAGCCGCAGCCCGGGATCCGCAGCTGCAGGAGGAGGAAGAAAGGGAGCTGGAGAGCCTCTTTGCGCCCAAGGCCCGCAGGCTGGCCTTTTACCGGGGCTGATCCGGCAAGGTCCTGCCGCAGGAGCTCCAGTACGGGGTTTTTTTCCTTTTCAGCCGCCATCTGCCCCTGTGCGGCTTGTATCTAGCAACTGTCAGCATCCCGGCTCAGGATCACAAAGGTAGCTATTCCGGTGGAAACCATTGTTCCCTCGCCATCGGTCACCTCCACCGAACACACCCCCAGTGTCCTGCCCGCATGCACCACCCTTCCATATGCCAGCACCTCGGTCTGATGGGAGGTAACAGGTTTCAAATAGTTTATCTTCAACTCTGCAGTGTTGATTTTGGCCTGCCCCAGTCTGGCCCTGAGGGCCACAGCACCCGCAACATCCAGCAAGGAGGCCAGAGCGCCGCCGTGCATGTTCGCTTCCAGCTGTTCCAGCTCTTGCTTGAAGGGAAGACGAAGCTCAGCGTATCCATCGTCTATTCTGCGCACCGTGATGCCCAGATGTTTCCAGAAGGGAATGTTTTCCAGAATTTCTATGTGCTTTTGCAGATCCAAGCCTCAGCTCCTTGAGTTCAGTAGTTTAACAGGAGTTGTTCCCGCGTAGTTTTGCTTTAACTTGCTTGGGCAATGGTGGGCCGTAATTCTGGGATCCGTCTTGACTGTTCTGTGCCTGAACCTGGTTCTTGCTGATTATTACGCTCTGACTTTCGCCATGATTGCGGGAGCTCTCGTTCCGGTATTGCGGAGAAGATTATGCAGACGGAATTGATGATTGCCATCATTCTCTGCGGGTTTGCCACCTTTTTTCTACGTTGGCTGCCGCTGCTTATGCACAGGTGGATGGCAGCTACCGAGGCACCAAGCCTGGTGAGGCTCTTGAAGCCCTGGGCCCTGCCGCGATCACAGCATTGCTTGTTGTGTCGCTGACGTCCCTAGCTCAGGAAGAACACGCAGTATCAATCCTGGGGGTTCCTGCGGCGCTTGCAGTGAGCTGGCTGCTCAAGCAGCGGCTTGGTGGAATAGCCTTGCCCACCCTGGTGGGAGCAATGAGTTACGGACTTGTTCAGTCCATTGTCTAAGAGGTCATATACAGTCTAACAGGCTGTTGAAACTTATTGCCTTTGCCCGCATTCGGGACAGAACTTGCAATCCTCCAGCAGGATATGGGAGCCGCATCCAGAGCAAGAGGAAGGAATCGGGCCCAGCTCCACGATCAATTCCCCTTCCCGAACCGGGTGCATTTTCTTATCTTCCTGGTAATTGGCGAATTTGACCACCCGCTTGACTATTCCTTCCATCGGGGAAAGCACCGCTTTCTCCTGCTTCATTATGGAAATGTTGAAGAGCTCTTCCCCTTGGCTAACCTTGTCTCCAGGCTGAACATGCACCACCCACAGATCGCCGGTGTTGGGAGAACCTACATGGTAAGGATTTTTGGGATCTGCCATTTCCATGGATTCACCGGCACCCCCCATGGCTTCCTGCACCTTGATCTGATGGGTAAAGAACTCTGAATCCAGGGAATAACGGATCTCGCTCATCCCATTGATATCCGGCTCCGAGATATTCACTATGGATAAATGGTGGGGTTTCCCGTTGCTGTCCTGAAAGACGATCTCTTCCCCGGAAGGCAGACCCTCAAACCAAACATCCAAGGGCAACTGATTGGGGTCCCCGAAATCACTATGGAATTGGATGCAATTCAACGCATCCCCGGGGTGATTCAAGTAGTTCACCAGTTCCTCCCGGGTGGGCTCCCTGCCTATGTTGGTGGCCAGGTTATGCCTTTCCTCCTCGACATTCACGTCCTCTAGATTGGCCAGGGGAGATTCCTCGGTGCGGGATGCTATCGCCTCCTTATAATTCTCTCCAAAGGCGCTCTCGTAGACCCAATCCGGGGGAAAGCCTAAAGGCAGGCGCCCGAACTTGCCCAGGAGAAGATTGCGGAAGGCATCATTGCAATGCTTGTATATCTCCAATCGATCCCTCTTGGTTTCCTCGTCCAGCTCCTCTTCCGGAGTAGTTACCACCCTGTCCAGAACATCCAGGAGATGGCGCACGCCTTGCTCCCCTTTTTCCTTGTACACGCTGCTAATAGCCAAGAAAGCGGTGTTCCAGGTGATCTGGGAGCCCGGGGTGACGTCGTGGTAACGAACTATCTTGCGGATTCCGGCCAAGAACCTTAGCATATAGGGCAAGAGATGTATGTAGCCCTGCTTCATGGCCCCTTCCTGGGATGAGGAGGTCGCCCCTCCGGGCATGCCGTGTTCCACCACATCGTAGTCGATGCCCTGAAAATACGGGGCGGTATAGCGATCATAATAAGGCATTATCTGTTT
>CAYSPQ010000199.1:0-4047 GCA_964432965.1 uncultured Desulfohalobiaceae bacterium | reverse complement strand
CTTTCCGATGAGCATTCCTTGCAAAGATACCTGCCGGACAACAAGATCCAGCTCGGGCTGGATCTTCAAGGTGGAGTAAGCCTGACCCTGGGCGTGGACATGGACAGGGCCTTCGTCAACACCCTGGAGCAAATGGGCAATAGTCTGCGAGCCCAAGCCGAGGAGGAAGGGATTGTTATTGTCCGGCCGCAAGCTGTGGGCACGGACAAGCTGCAATTCTATCTGCTGGATGGGGACAGAGAGGATCATCTGCGGGATCTCATTGAGCGCATGTTTTATCAAGAGCTGACCATAGAGGAGACAGAGGAGGTCGCCGAGGGAAGGTGGCAGTATACATTGGGCACAACCTCGGAATTCGAGGAGGAGCTCCAGGACAAGACCATCGAGCAGGCCCTGACTGTAATCCGGAACCGGGTGGACGAATTCGGTGTTGCTGAGCCGGACATAAGAAGGATGGAGGACAATCGGGTTCAGGTTCAGCTGCCGGGTATCGAGGAAGGGGAGCGGGCGATAGAGTTGGTGCAGCAGACCGCTCATCTGCAGTTCAAGCTCGTGGATGAGGATACCACCGTGCAGGAGGCACAGGAGGGCCGAGTCCCTCCCGGCTCGTCAGTATACGAGATGCAGCGCAGGCAGCCGGACGGCTCCTATGAAACGAGCCCCATTGTCCTGGAAGAGCGGACCCTGATGACCGGAGAGCATATAGCTGATGCCGGGGTGGCCTTCGATAGACACAATAGGCCCTACGTATCCTTGAATTTCGATCGTCAGGGGGCCAGGATATTCGAGCGCCTTACCGGAGAACATATTAATAGGCGCATGGCTATCGTCCTGGATGATGTGGTCTATTCCGCCCCCACCATACAAGAGGAGATACGTGGCGGCAGGGCAAGCATTACCGGGGACTTTAGCTCTCAGGAGGCGCATGACCTGGCCATAGTCCTGCGCGCCGGATCTCTCCCCGCGCCTGTGGACGTGCTGCAGGAGAGAAGCGTGGGTGCCTCCCTGGGGCAGCAATCCATAGAGCAAGGGGTAACTGCCCTTATCGTGGGAGGACTCCTGGTGCTTCTGCTGGCCATTGCCTATTACGGGATCGGGGGATTAATAGCCGACCTAATGCTCGGCTTCAATCTGCTGGTAATAGTCTCTGTCCTGGCGGGTTTCGGAGCCACTCTGACCCTTCCGGGAATTGCCGGCATCATCCTGCTGGTGGGCATAGCCATGGATGCCAGTATTCTGATCTTCGAGCGGATACGGGAGGAGTTCCGCAGAGGAATGACCCCCATCAAGGCTGTGAATGCGGGATTTTCCCGGTCTGCGCTAACCATTATGGACGCCAACGTTACCACTATACTGGCCGCGCTCATCCTCTACAACTTCGGCACGGGACCCATTCAAGGCTTTGCCATAACAATATCCATTGGGATACTTGCCTCCATGTTTACGGCCATATTCGTGTCCAGGGCCCTGTTTGAGCTCTGGCTCCGCATGCGTCGCACTAAAGACAGGCTGAGCCTGTGAGCATGAGCTTCCAGCTGAAAATAGAAAAGGAAATTCTGCTATGGGTCTTGAGCTGATAAAGCCCAACACCTCCATTGATTTCATGGGCATGCGCAAGGTCATGGCGCTTCTCTCAGCGTTGATCCTGCTAGTAGCCCTGGGCACCATACTGGCTCGAGGCGGCTTGAATTACGGGATAGACTTTGCCGGCGGAATAAATATTCAGGTGCAGTTCGACCGTGATGTCGACGTGGGGCATTTGAACAGCGTGCTGGAGGAAGCGGGCTTGCCGGATAGCAGGGCACAGCAATTCGGAAGCGCGGACCTCAACCAGTACATGCTCCAGATTCCAGAGGGAGTACTGGAGCCCGAGGAAATGCGCTCCACTGTCCAGGAGGTCCTGGCGGGCAGTCTGGAAGCGGAGCACAATATTCAGCGTCTGGAGATGGTAGGCCCCAGAATTGGAGACGAGTTGAGGGAAAAGGCCCTGCAGGCGCTCTTCTTTGCCGTGCTCTTAATATCCATCTACATCTCCGGGCGCTTCGAGCAAAAGTGGGGCACGGCAGGAATAATGGCTGTGGGGCTCCTCTTGGGAGTGTATTTGCTGCAGACTCTCGGTGTGCCCATGATTTACCTGGTGGTTTCCCTGTTCCTGCTCACCCTGGGAATCAGCTGGTATCTGCGACTGAACTACGCCTTGGGAGCAGTGCTGGCTTTGGCCCACGATGTGGCGATCACCGTGGGGATATTCTCCATGCTGGGCAAGGAATTCGAAGTAAGCACCGTGGCGGCCCTGCTTACCATAATGGGCTACTCCTTGAACGACAGCATTGTGGTTTTCGATCGCATCCGGGAGAATATAAGGGCCAAATCCGAGCTTTCCATGTACGATCTGGTCAATACCAGCATCAATCAAACTTTGAGCCGGACGCTGATCACTTCGGGGACCACGCTGCTGGTGGTGCTCTCCTTGGTATTTCTTGGCGGCGGAGTTATTCATGATTTTGCGATTGCCTTGCTCATAGGCGTGATTGCCGGAACCTATTCCTCCATTTATATAGCCGGTTCCGTGGTGCTCACTCTCGGTCCTACCCCGGAGGAAGGCGAGGCAGAAGAGGAAGAGGAGTACAGAGTGGAGGCTCCCTAAATACAGCCTCGTTTCCTGTCTGCCCTGCTTTCCTCCATGTTGCATGGAGTAGCCAGGTTTAAAAGCAGAACAAGAGGGCCCGCAATCTTCTGGATTGCGGGCCCTCTTGTTGGTTTGGTGGTGTAACTGCTATGCTTGGGCTGGAACTGTGACGAATGTCCCTTTATTTCCCTGATTTCCCTGATTTCCCTGATCTCTCGGTAATGTTTACAGGGAGGCCGGATTGTCGCTGCAGGGCCCAGATTAGATGAGCCATGTCCACACGGTGGAGCAGATCCTTTTCTTTCAGCCTGTGATAGGCATAGGCAAGCATATTGCTCATTCTGTTGTAAATGTCCGGATAGACCTGCACATAGATATCTCTCCCGTCTGAGCCGAATTTAATTGGCTTGTAGACTATTTTCACCTGCGCGTCGTCCTCCAGCCTGGAATACAGCCTGGATATGTCTTCGGGATAGAGACGAATGCAGCCCTGGGTGACTGCTCGTCCAACGGACCAGGGGAAATTGGTCCCGTGGATGCCCAGATGCGTGCCGGCAAGCCCAATCCAGTACTCTCCCACTGGATTGTCCGGTCCGGGAGGTATCTGTTGTACCTCGTATTGCTCCTCCAGGCTGGGTGGCACTGTCCAGGTAGGATCGCGCACCATTTCCGAAATGGAGTAGGTACCTACGGATGTGGCCTGGCTCTTTTGCCCGATGCTCACCGGATAGGTATATCCCCTGTTGGTCCTTTTATCATAGTGATAAAGCCGCATTTCGGGAAGGTTGATCACGACATCCGCTTGGCCGACCAGAGGGAGAATCCACTCGTGGGGGATTATCAGCTCCCTGCCCGATTCCGGTATCCAGGCGTCCTCTTCGGGATAGAGGCGGCGCAACTGATAATAGCCCAGGTTGAAGTCCCTGGCTATATCCAGCAGGGTGTCCTCCCCTTCAATGGTATAGCTCCGGAGATCCCCCGTTACAGGATCAAGGGGCTGAAGATCGCGATGTTGCTGGGCCGGATAGGAGAAGTGATTTTCCTTGTCGTTTGCCAGGGAACTGGGGGGGGGAAGTAGGCCAGCCAAAACTATGAGGAAAGTGATAAAAGCAAGATGAATTTTGCCTGGATTGACGGGCAGTTTGCAGGAAAGCATCATCACTTTTTCAGGGCATGAGTCGACACGGGAGCGCAACGTGAAAATATATCTCCTCTTCGACTCATGCCCTTCTCAATTGAGAGGTTTCCCTACTGTGTCTTTTTTTGGGGGCTACGCGCCCAAACCCCGATTGCCGTGACTCACAACAAGGCTTGTAAAGAAAGCCTTTATCACCCAATGGGTGTCGTAGGACGATTGCAAATGTTTAATAAAATCAAGCAGATCACCTAAATTAAACTCATCCGTATAAATTTAGATA
>CAYSPQ010000198.1:521-4059 GCA_964432965.1 uncultured Desulfohalobiaceae bacterium | reverse complement strand
ATCTGCCCCGGTTTTCGACTGCTGCAAGCAGCACCTTTTGTACTTTGTTCCACTGCCGCAGGGGCAGAGGTCGTTTCTTCCCGTCTTGGCCATAGGCTCCTTGCTTTGCCTAGAGTTTTCCTCTAGTCTTTTGCCCTGCTTTGGCTGTTGCGCCCAAAGATGAAAATAACACCGACAATCCACATAAGCCTTGCAACACCCCGAAGGGATAACGAATGTCCGGCGTCGCGCTTTCCGCTGCTCATATCCTATTTTGACCGTGCAGTAAACTATGCTGATAGACTGTCATATACATACCACCCTCTATTCGCCATGTTCTCGCCTGACTCCGGAGGCCGCCTGCAAGAGGGCATTGGCTAAAGGACTACAGGGCATTGTCCTAACCGAGCACCAAAGACAGTGGCCCGCACGCGAGATAGAGGCATTGCGGTTTGAGTTCCCCGACTTGGCCATCTTCAACGGAATGGAGCTCACCCTGGACAATGATCAGGATGTTGTCCTTATTACTGAAGAAAAGGAGCTGGAATTCGCCTTCCACCTACCCTTGGAAAAGGTCATTTCCTCCGGTGGAATAGATCCGGAGCAGAGTTTTTTCTTTCTGGCCCACATGTTCCGCTGGAGCACCAGGCCCCCCCAAGACTTCGATTTCTTGGTCTCCCGTATGCACGGAATAGAGATGAACTCCCTGAATATTCTGCGGGGCCAGTATGTGCTGGAGAAAAACCGCTACAAGCCGACAACGGAATTTCTCTACCGGGAAACCAGTGAGCGGTTTAACCTGCGTCAGGTATACAACAGCGACGCCCACGATATTTCGGCTGTGGGAGCTCTGGCCAACGAGTTGCCCTGTTCCAGCCCGCCTGGCTCCGAGGCGGAGCTAGCCGCCCTACTCAAGGAGCAAGCCCCGGGAGAATACCAGGACCCGGAGCTTTTGGGCTCCCTGCTACGACCTTGAAGCCCTTACAGCGGCTGTATAAGATAAAAGTACAAGGGAAGCCGGCTCTTCCTTTTCAACGGCTGAAAAAAGCGCATGTGCTCTCGCTTGCTGCAATCACCCATGGGGGAAAGATAAACCGCTCCCTTGTTTTGAAGCCCCGAGGGCAATCTTGAGAGCAAATCCCGCATCTCATCCCAGTGGCCGGAAGGCAAATGTGGATCGGAGATAAAGTTGACACTGATCTCCACCTTTTCCCAGTCGCGATTTATCTGCAGCATGCGGGAAAAGGCCTCCCGAACCCGTTCCGCCTTCTCCGGCTTGCCCAAATAATCCAGGGTGCCCTGATGCGCAGACTCCAGCCCCACGTTGATATATGTTTTGCAGGGCAGCTTACGCAAGCTTCGCCAAAGGTCTTCAGAGGCGGAGAGCAGTGAATGCACGCTAGCGAACAGGAATAGGTAGCGACCTTGCAGGGGTGATGGCTCCAGGGATTGCAGGACTCTTCGGGCAGCGAACACAATCAGGTCCTCTCCTGCCTGCAGGGCGTCCTCCTGACCCAGGAAAGCCGCGTTGCAATTGATGAGATCCCTGTCCACCACGTTGAGCACCCCTTGCCACTGCTGCTCCAGCTCTGCCTCGGAACGAGTCCGAAAAAAGTTGCCAGACTTGACCCGGCAAAAGCTACAACGATAGAGACATCCCCGCTGCACCAGCAAGGGCAGGACCTCGTAATCCACATGTCGGGTGTCGGGGGGCAGGACCCTGATCTCGTCACCCAGGACATGGATCAGCTCCCTTGCCCTGTCCTGCAGCCACGTCTCGTCCCTTTCCCTCAAGCGCAAGGCAAATTCGGCCAACCAGGATGGTGCGTCCCTTTCCGTCATGGCTTCCAGCATCGCCGGCACCTCTTGCCAGGTGGACAGGGCCCAGCGCACCGGCTCCCAGGCGAAGGGACCCACCTTCCACAAGCTGTTGCTCGGCGTCTGAAGGCAGGGTAGATAGTATTCACCCAGGCAATCCTTGAGGTCCTCGGTATAGCGTCCGGAAAAATAGTAGACCCACCGGTTGCAGCGCGTGCGCTTCAGCCATTCCGAGGGATGCGGCCAGTCCCGCTTCCTGCCGCGAATGTACTTGATGTCCCAGTTTTGATCGTAGTAAAAGCAGTGGTCCGGGGTGATGACCTGGTGATAATTTCCAACCAGCGGCGGATAGCTTACCTTTTGATGCCGCAGCTCTCCCTGCTTGTTCAATTGCACCAGGATCTGCCCGTCTGGGCTCTGGTATTCAGCTACTGTTCTGGAAGGGCCCCCTGCTTGCAATCGTACTGTCTCCTTGTTCGACTGGGCAATGCTAGGAAATCACGTAAAATCGTCCCATTCAAGATGTTCGTTGACTTGCCCAGTCTGGCGTCCTATAAGAAAACTCTTCACCTTTAATCAATTACATCCAACAGTGCAAACGGCTAGCCCATGACCCCCGCACAGAACTATCGCGATACGCTGGAGGAACTCTACAGCCTCCAGAAGTACGGGATTAAGTTCGGCCTGTCCCAGACACGAAATCTGCTGAAAGGGCTGGGCAATCCCGAGGCTGGTCAAAATTTTCTCCATATCGGGGGTAGCAACGGCAAGGGTTCGGTGGGCTGCTTTCTGCAAAGCGCTCTGAACTCTTGTGGCTACAAAGTGGGTCTTTTCACTTCCCCCCACCTGGTCAGCTTCCGGGAGAGGTTCCAGGTCAACGGCAAACAGATTTCCACTCAGGAGGTTGTCCACTTATACCGGGAACTGCAAGAAGTTGTGGATCAACAGGAACCACCCACCTTCTTCGAGGCGGTCACAGCCATGGCCCTTGCCTTTTTTTCCAGACAGCAAACCGACATCACCATAATGGAAGTGGGCATGGGCGGCCGTCTGGACGCAACTAATCTTATCTCCCCGCTGCTTTCGATCATCACCAATATCAGCCTGGAACACCAGGAGTTCCTGGGAAACACCCTGCTCGAAGTGGCTACGGAAAAGGCTGGAATCATCAAGGAGAATGCTCCTTTGCTTACCGGAGCCACGGATGGGGAGGTACTGGAGCTCTTTCAGAGGACCTGTCGACAAGCTGGCACCACTATGTATCAACTGGAGTGCGACTACACTTATCAGGCCGAAAACAGCGGCATCTCCTTCAGGGGTGTGCATCTGCAGCTCAACCATGTACAATTGGCCATGCTGGGAGAGCATCAGAGAAGAAATGCTGCCCTTGCCCTGGCCGGCCTGGATATCCTGAAGGGCTTCGGCTGGAATGTAGGGCCCGAATGTGTCCCCCAAGGGCTAGCCAGGGCCATCTGGCCGGGGCGTCTGCACCTGGTCAGGGAAACTCCCCGCACAATAGTGGACGGTGCCCACAATCCCGCGGCCATGCAAGAGCTCGCCGCAGCGGTGGAAAAGGAAATCAGCTACCGAAGGCTCATCCTTGTCCTGGGAATCATGCAGGACAAGGAGGCCACCCCGGTGTTGCAAAGCATCCTGCCCCAGGCCCATCACATCATCTGCACCCGTTGCGCCGATTCGAGGGCAATGGACCCCGAACAGTTGCTGCACATGAGCCCGGGGC
>CAYSPQ010000198.1:0-511 GCA_964432965.1 uncultured Desulfohalobiaceae bacterium | reverse complement strand
CTCTCCCTGGAGAAGGCGCTTGAGCGAAGCCGGGACTTGGCCTGCTCCGACCGGGACCTGGTTCTGATCTGTGGCTCTCTCTACCTGGTGGGTGAAGCGCTGTCCATCCTGAACCCTCAATCCTATCCACCTGAATTGTAAAAAAAACAAGGTTTACCACTTGACACAATCCGTCTATCCGGATAGGCTGCTTTGAATGAACGTAGAAAACATGGAAACCATGCTCAAGGCCTTGGCGGAACGGACCCGGCTACGCATTTTGGCCCTTCTCACCCAGGGAGAGCTACGGGTTTGCGACCTCATGGCCGCGCTGAACATGCCCCAATCCACTCTATCCCGGCATTTGGCCTACGTGAACAACAGCAGCTGGATCCAAATGCATAGAAAAAAGGGGTGGATCTACTACCGCCTTGCGGAGGGTGACCCCTGGTTTCAGCAAAGGATCTGGGATATACTGGATCACTACTTGCACCAACTGCCGGAAGTGCGCAGCGACCTGCAGAAATTGAAG
>CAYSPQ010000197.1:0-4065 GCA_964432965.1 uncultured Desulfohalobiaceae bacterium | reverse complement strand
GATAAAGCTGCCTATGACCAAGGGAAGGCTGATTTCTCTTCCGTTCTGCGATTATGGCGGAGTGCTTGCTGATGATGAGGACATTGCCCAAAGGCTCCTTTCCCATGCCCTCGGTCTGGCCCGGGAAATGCGCTGCGGGCTCGAGGTAAGATTTCCGGCTTCCTGTCCCTGGATCGAGGACAATGAAGAATTTGTTCAGATTACACCCAAGTGCAGAATGCTTTTGGAGCTGCCCGGAAACTCATCCCTTTTGTGGCACGGATTCAAGTCGAAGCTTCGCAGCCAGGTGAAGCGGGCGCTGAAGAACGGGTTAACCTTTCGCCTGGGCCAAGCGGAATCGCTGGAGGAATTTTACAGCGTCTTTTCCAGGAACATGCGTGATCTGGGCTCACCCGTGCACTCCGGCAGATGGCTGCGGGAGGTGCTTTCCGCCTTCGAGGGCAGGGCTCGGACAGGAATTGTATACCACGGAGCTCTTGTGGTTGGTGGAGGTATCATACTCACGCACAGCAATACGGTGACTTTGCCTTGGGCCTCAACTTTGAAGGAATTCAACCGGCTTAGCCCCAACATGCTTCTCTACTGGTCCTTCATGGAATACGCGGCAGACCAGGGCTACAGATTTTTTGATTTCGGCCGTTCCACTCCTGGAGAGGGAACATACGCATTCAAGGAGCAGTGGGGAGCGAGACCGGCTCACCTTTCCTGGTACAGGTATTTCCCAGGGGGAAAGGCAGAATCTTTTTCAGGCAGAAGTGGGGGGCTGCAAAACAAGGCGGAAAAACTCTGGCGGAGACTGCCCCTTTCTCTGGCAAATACTCTGGGTCCGCAACTCAGAAAGTATATCGACAGATGATTCCCTACTCTTTGCCACCTGCTGAAACGAGGCTTACAGCTAGGAGTCTGCTCCAGGGATATCTGGGAAGAAGCGAGAGGTTTGCCGAGGAGTTGAGCGGCTATCTGGGCAGAGAAGCCTGTGTTTTGGCTGATAGCGCCAGGTCCCTGTTGTTCCTGCTGCTTTGCTGCCTGCGCGGCAAATCAGCAATAAAGGACGCTCATATACTCCTCCCCGGCTATACCTGCTATTCCGTGCCCGCGGCAGTGGTGAAGTCGGGCCTTCGGGTAGCCCTCTACGATATCCATCCGCAAACCTTGCAGCCGGATCTGGAGGATGTGGAAAAAAAGATCAACCCCGGGACTCTGGCTGTGGTCGGTCAGCATCTTCTCGGCATGCGTTCCGACATTGCCGGACTGACAAGGATTGCCCACAGCCGGGGAGCTTTCTGTATCGAGGATTCGGCCCAGCTTCTTCAACCGGACAACCTAAGCCTTGAACAAGATATCCCAGCGGATTTTACCCTGTTCAGCTTCGGGCGAGGCAAGCCGCTGCCCCTCGGAGGGGGTGGTGCGCTTGTTGCTGCAAATGCCAGCGACTTGAAAAAAATTGCCCTGGACTTGAGCCACTTTCCGGAAAGGCGCGGCAACATTTTTTTTCCCATTGCCGTCAGGACCTTTTCCCATCCCAGCATCTACTGGATCCTGGAAAAACTGCCCCTGGGGCTCGGCCATACTGTGTATGATCCGGCCTTTCCAGTCTTTTCCATGCCTCGACTATACAGGAAGTTAGGTACTCGTGCCTTGCCGGAACTGCAAAGGCTGAACAAGCACCGGACAAGAATCAGAACTGTATACAGCGAGCAATTCTTCCCGGACAAGGCTTGCCCGCAGATAGGCGCAGACTCGCCCTTGGTAAGGTATCCCCTGCTGGTGGAAAAGCGTGCGTTATCCAAAAGGCTCCTTAATCACGGGGTCAGGCAACTCTATCCTCAGGCCTTATGCGACCTTCCGCAATTGCGGGAGGAATTGGTCTCACAAAAATCGATCACTCCAGGAGCCCGCAGGATAGCTGAGCAGCTGCTCACCCTGCCCACTCATCTATCCGTAACCGAGCATGCGGCAGCCGGAATCGCCCAAGAGGTGAGCAAGGTGTTCCCGGACAAAACATGGCTGTTGCAGTCCGGACAAAATGCCGCGGAAGATGGGGGTTTTCGACACTCAACTGCAAGCAGATAAGTCTATGAAGCTTTTATTTTGGCTCTCCTTGTTCCTCGTCTTTTATGCCTATTTTGGCTATGCCCTTGTTTTGCTGTTCATAGATGCCTATAGAAGGTTTTTTTCGGGGTACAAGCAGGCAAATTACAGCCATGCTCAGCAGGAGCAAGAATTGCCCAGCCTCTCCTTTATCGTCACTGCCTACAATGAAGAGGGGAGAATAAAGCAGAAACTGGAAAACTCCCTGTCTCAGCACTATCCGAGGGAAAAGCTGGAAATAGTCGTTGCCTCCGATTGCTCCGAGGACAATACAGATAGCATCGTATCAAGCTATGCGGACAGGGGAGTTGGGCTCGTTCGGGCACCGGAACGAAAGGGCAAGGAGCACGCCCAGATGCATGCCGTTCGGGCCGCAACCGGAGAGATACTGGTGTTTTCCGATGTGGCCACCATTCTCGAGCCGAACGCCCTTCAGCAGATCGCCGGAAACTTTAGAAATCCGGAAATCGGATGCGTCAGCAGCGAAGATCGTTTTATCGACCGCCGAGGCACAGTCAGTGGAGAGGGATTGTACGTTAAGTACGAGATGTTTATTCGCAATCTCGAATCCAGGGTCAATACCCTGGTCGGCTTGAGCGGCTCCTTCTTTGCCGCCAGACGCGAGGTTTGCCGCGATTGGGCCCCGGATTTGCAAAGCGATTTCAATACGCTTCTCAATTCCGTCAAAATGGGGTTCAAGGGCGTGTCTGACCCGAAAAGCATCGGGTACTATAAGGATATAACGGATGAGAGAAAGGAATTCCAGCGCAAGGTTCGCACCGTTCTGCGCGGGATTACCGTGCTGATGCGGAACTGGAGGCTTCTCAACCCGTTCCGTCAGGGACTGTTCGGCTGGCAATTGCTCAGCCACAAGCTTCTTCGCTGGCTGGTCCCCTTCTTCCTGCTCCTGGCTTTTTTCAGCAACCTCGCCCTGCTCGGCAGCGGTGTTTTGTACAACCTGCTTTTCGGGGTTCAGGTCCTCTTCTACAGCGCAGCCCTTGTCTACTTCCTGCAATGGAAAAAGGACAGGCAAGGACAGTCGCTTTTCAAGCAAGAAGAGACAGGTTTCCCGGAAAAGAAAAGTGATCTTGGAGCCAGTCTCAAAAAGATCTACCGGCAGACAACCCGCATTGCATTCTATTTCGTCTCGGTGAACGCTTCCATACTCATAGCCTGGATCAAGTTCATCTTCGGGGAGAGAACGACACTTTGGGAGCCGTCCCAAAGATAGGATGCTGAAGAAGTGCTCGGGGCAAGAATCAATCCGGCGGCAACAACACGGGATAAGGCAAAATGAAGCTGATTGTGACCATCGATACCGAAGAGGACAACTGGGCGCGCTATTCCGCTACGGACAACCCGGTCACAAACATCGAACGAATCCCTGCCCTGCAGAGTCTCTTCGATGAGTATGGAGTCCGTCCCACATACCTGGTGAGCTACCCGGTCGCTACCAACCCCAGGTCTGTGGAAATTCTCAGAAGTATACTTGAACAAGGAAAATGCGAGATCGGAATGCATTGCCATCCCTGGAATACACCGCCCTTGGAGGAGAAAGCGGCAATAAGGGGGCGCGACACTATGCTCTGCAATCTCCCCGACAACCTCATCCGGGAAAAGATTGCCTTCCTGCATTATACCATCAGCGAAAACTTCGGCATAACCCCAGTCTCCTTTCGAGCCGGACGCTGGGGCTTCAGTGCCACTGCAGCGGATGCGCTATGTGACTTGGGATATAAGGTGGAGAGCTCAGTGACTCCTTTTGTCAGCTGGCTGGGTTATCAAGGGCCGGATTATTCCGATTTCGGGCCTGATTGGTTCAGGTTCGGCTCGAAGGGCTTAGAGGTCCAGAATAACACGGATCCCTTGTTGGAGGTTCCAGTAAGCATCGGTTTTCTGCAGCCAGGTCAGGAGGGCTGTCGTCATCTTGCCAAGGCCCTGAAAAATTCTCTGGCTCGCAGGCTTCATATCGGT